>JACDBD010000010.1 GCA_013695115.1 Actinomycetota bacterium
GCCGCGGGACGCTCGGGCTCGCGAACGGGCGCGGGCCTCGGGCTCGGTGCCGGCGCAGGCATGGGCTCGGGCTCGGGGATGCCACCGGTCGAGCGCACCACCCGATGGGGCGGGGGCCGCTCCTCCGTCTGGGCGGGCTCGGCCGAGGGCTCGATGAGCGGCGGCTCGGGCTCGACCTTGGGTTGGGCGGCCTTCTTGGGCTTCTTGGGCTCCTCGACCGGGGCCTTCTTCAGACCCTTCGAGTCGGCGAGACGGCGGACGCGATCGGCCGACGGCTCGTCGATGCTCGACGAGTGGCTCTTGACGCCGATCTTGAGCTCCTGGGCGAGGTCGAGCACGACCGCGTTCTCGACGCCCAGCTCTCTCGCCAGCTCGTAGACCCGGATCTTCTTGGTAGCCAAAGCCGTCTTCCGTCCCTAGCTCACGGCCGACCCGGAGCCTGCGCGCCTGATCAGCCACTCATGTGAATAGTTTCGCACGTAATCCGTCGACCTCGGCGACCGTCATCGGCCGCCGGAGTGCCCGGGCGAGCGCCTGGCGCTCCACCGCCTGCTCGAGGCACTCGACCGACCCCGCACAGAGCCACGCTCCCCGCCCCGGGCCGCGGCCCACGGCCAGCGTGCCGTTGGGCGCGGCCGCGATCCGCACGAGATCGGAGGGCGCCGCGACCCGCCGGCACCCGACACAGGTGCGCCGGCGGCCGCCGTTACGCGTTCTGCTCCTCCTCTTCCTTGGGCGCGGCCCCGTTCTCGGGCGCGGCCTCTTGGTCGCGAGCTACCTCTTCCTCGGGGGTCGCCTCCTCGGGCGTGGCCGCTCCGGCCGCCGCCGTCTCCTCGGCGGGCTTGTCGTCAGCGTTCTCGTCAGCGGGCTTCTCGCCATCGGGCTTCTCGGCGTCGGCCACGACGTCGGCGGTCGGGTCGGGAGCGGCGTAGCCGGCGGCGGCGGCGGAGATCGCCTCGCCACCTCCGGCGGGTTGCCACACCAGTTCGCCGGCCTCGTTCTGCACCCATTCGCCCTCGGCGTACTCGACGCCGCCTCCGGCCTCTTCCTCCTGGAGCTGGGTCTCGCTCTTGATGTCGACGCGCCAGCCGGTCAGCCGCGCCGCCAGGCGCGCGTTCTGGCCCTCCTTGCCGATCGCGAGGGAGAGCTGGAAATCGGGGACGATCACCTCGGCGGTGCCGGTGTCTGTGTGGATGCGCACCTCCCGAACCCGGGCCGGCGCCAGCGCCTTCTGCACGAAGTCGGATGGCTCGTCGCTGTAGGGGACGATGTCGACCTTCTCGCCCCGCAGCTCGTTGACGACCATGCGCACCCGGGAGCCGCGCGCGCCCACGCACGCGCCGACGGGGTCGACGTTGTGGTCGTTCGACGCCACCGCGATCTTCGTGCGGTGGCCGGGCTCGCGGGCGATGGCCTTGAGCTCGACGACGCCGTCGACGATCTCGGGCACCTCCAGCTCGAAGAGCCGCTTCACCAGACCGGGGTGCGTGCGCGACACCACGATCTGGGGGCCCTTGGCCGTCTTGCGGACCTCGACGATGTACGCCTTGAGCCGGCTGCCGTGCTCGTAGCGCTCGTTCTGCACCTGCTCGGCCTGGGGCAGCAGTGCCTCGACGCGCCCGAGGTCGAGCAGGGTGTAGCGGGCGTCGGACTGCTGGATGATCCCGGTGACGATGTCGCCCTCGCGCCCGGCGTACTCCTCGTACTTCATCTCGCGTTCGGCCTCGCGAATGCGCTGGAGGATCACCTGCTTCGCGGTCTGGGCGGCGATGCGCCCGAAGTCGTCGGGCGTGTCGTCCCACTCACGGGTGACGTTGCCCTCCTCGTCGAGCTCCTGCGCGATCACCTTGATGTCGCCGGTCTCGACGTCGATCTCGACCAGCGCCTCCTCGGCCGAGGTGGGTAGCCGCTTGTAGGCGGTGACGAGCGCGTTCGCCAGCGCCTCGAGCATCAGCTCGATCGAGATGCCCTTCTCGCGCTCGATGTTCTCGAGCGCCTCCATCATCTCGGAGTTCATGAGCGGGCCTTTGCCTTCTTCTTCTTGCGTTTCGGGGCGGGCAACGGCTCCGGGCCCCACTCGAACACCGTGCGGGCCTGGGTCACGTCGGCGTAGGCGATGCGCTCGGTGCCGGCGTCGGTCTCGAGGTTGAAGCCGTCGTCGTCGGCGCCGGCGAGTACGCCGCGCACGCGCCGAGCCGCACCCTCTCCGTCGCGCGTCTTCACCGACACGGTGGTGCCGATGGCGCGCCGGTAGTGGTCGGGCCGGCGCAGGGGTCGCTCGAGACCGGGGCTGCTGACTTCGAGCGCGTACGGGCCCGCCAGCGACGGATCCGCCTTCTCGGAAAGGCTGTCGAGGACGGACGAGATCGCCTCGGTAGCTGCGGTGATGGCGTCGAGGTCGACGCCGCCGGTGCGGTCGACGACGACGCGGAGGATGCGCTGGCCGCCGCTACCGGTGAGCTCGAGGTCGAAGAGCTCGAGGTCGAGTGACGCCAGCACCGGCTCGATCACGCCCGCGAGGGACTCCGCTCGCTCCGGCACCGTGTCACCTCCTCGTGCTCGTTCCTCGACCGCGCCTCCGGTCAAGAAAAAACGTGGGCTCTCGCCCACGTCCCGGTGGCCTGTGGGTGGCCAGTTACCCCGATTACTCCGACTGAACCCTGTAAGTATAACGGGTTCCGGCCGCCCCGAGCGGGTCGACACGGGGCGGGACCGCCAACGTCGGCCTAGAGGGCGAAGATCTCGCGCAGCTCGTGGGGTACCGGCGACTCGAGCTGGTCGTAGGTGCAGCTCTCGGGCTTTCGATCCGGCCGCCAGTGCTGGAAGCGGGCGGTGTGGCGGAAGCGGTCGCCCTGCATGTGCTCGTAGGCGACCTCGGCCACCAGCTCGATGCGCAGTGGCTGCCAGCTCATGTCCTTCTTGGCGTTCCAGCGGTTCTGGGCACCGGGCATCCGACCCGACTCTTGCCCTTGCGCCTCCGCCCATTCCTTCCACGGATGGTTCTCGAGCGCGTCCTTCTCGTAGGGCTTGACCTCCTTGGCCAGCTGCTTGCGCATCGGCGCGGCGAAGCTGCTGGCGACGCCGACGTGGTGGAGGCTCCCGTCGTCGTCGTACAGCCCGAGCAGGAGCGAGCCCACGCCCGCGCCGTCCTTGTGGGTCCGGAAGCCGGCGACGACGCAGTCGGCGGTCCGCAGGTGCTTCACCTTGAACATGGTGCGCTGGTTCTCGCGGTACTCGCCGCTGAGCGGCTTGGCGACGACGCCGTCGAGGCCGGCGCCCTCGAAGCGCTCGAACCACTCCCCCGCTACCTCCGGGTCGGTCGTCACCGGCGTGAGGTGGACGGGCGGCTGGGATTTCTTCAGCTCCCGCTCGAGCCGGGCCCGCCGCTCGCGTAGCGGCTCCTTTCGCAGGTCGTCGGCACCCTCGGCGAGCATGTCGAAGGCCACGAACGACGACGGCGTCTCCTCGGCCAGCTTCGCCACCCGGCTCGCCGCCGGGTGGATGCGCATCTGGAGCAGGTCGAACTCGAGCCCGTGGTCGCCCGCGATCACGAGCTCACCGTCGACGACACAGCGCTCGGGGAGCGACGCCCGCAGCGGATCCATGATCTCGGGGAAGTAGCGGTTGAGGGGACGGTCGTTGCGGCTGCCCAGCTCGACCTCGTCGCCGTCACGGAACACGATGCAGCGGAAACCGTCCCACTTGGGCTCGTAGACCATCCCCTCCGGCGGCGGGAGCGTCCGGGCCAGCTTGGCCAGCATGGGTGCGACCGGGGGCATCACGGGCAGCTGCATGCCGCCCATGATGCCTGGGTAGCGTGCGCCCGATGCCCGTTCCCCGCGCCACCTACCGCGTGCAGCTCAACGCGTCCTTCACCTTCGACGA
>JACDBD010000017.1 GCA_013695115.1 Actinomycetota bacterium
CGAGCTCGGCGACCGCCCCCCGTGGCAGCTGGTCCCGCAGGCCCAACGCAGCGACCCGGGCGGCACGGTCGATGGGGGCGGCGGCTCGAGGGATGAGGCGACCCTACAGTCACTCTCCGCGCGCGCCGATCTCAGCGCAGCCCTCCTGGTCTTCGTGCGGTGCTGTTCCGCGAGGCGCCCGGTAGCGCGTCCGACGATCTCCCGATCTTGCGGGGCGGCCCCCGCCCGCACCTCCGTGTCGGTTACGACCGCGCCCCCGGCGCCGTCGTCGACGTCGGACACTTCGCCGCCGACCACGGACGCGCCGAATCACGCACCGCCGCCCCCGCCCCTCCCGCAGCCCGAGCCGGCACCAGCGACGTCGTCGACGACAGCGCCCGGTACATCGTCGACCAGACGCCCGCTCGCACGATCGCCGAGCGAGCCCGACCAGGCAAAGGTGGCAGGCTGACCATCTTCTATGGACCCGGCTACGGTCGAATCGCCGCCTCCCGACGCGCCCCCGCGCTCGAAACGGCGCGTCTGGAGAGTCATCGGCTCGGTCGTCGCGCTCGTGGTCGGTGTCGTCGCGGTGGGCGGGGCGTTCGTGCGTCTCCCCTACGTGCTCATCGGGCCCGGGGGTGCGACGCGGGTCGAGCGGGTCGTCGACATCGAGGGCGCTCGCACCTACAACGACGACGGCTCGGTGCTGTTCCTGACCGTCTCGGTGTTGGACTCCCCGAACGCGTACACCGTGCTCGACGGATGGCTCGACGACAACACTGATGTCCTCACCGAAGACGAGTTCTTCGGGGATCGCACTCCCGAGGAAGCAGACGAGATCAGCCAGATCGCGATGAGCGACTCGCAGGTGATCGCCACCAAAGTGAGCCTGGAGCGCCTCGGCTACACCGTCCCGATCAAGGAGTACGTGGTGGGGGCGGTGGAGAAGGGAAGCCCGGCCGACGACGAGCTCGAAGTCGGGGACGCGATCACCGCGATCGACGGCGTCTCGGTGGCCACGATCCCGGACCTCGGGACGGTCATCCGCCTGCGCGCTCCCGGTGACCCGGCCACGCTCACGTTCACCCGGAAGGGGACGGAGATGACCGCCACGCTCGCCACCCGGGCGACGCCGGACGGCCCCAACGAGGGGCAGGCCCAGGTCGGGATCTTCTCCGCGCCGGTGTTCGACTTCCCGGTCGAGGTCAAGATCGACACCGGCGACGTCGGTGGCCCGTCGGCCGGGCTCGCGTTCACGCTGACGATCCTCGACGAGCTCTCGCCCGGCGACCTCACCGGGGGAAAGAAGGTGGCGGTCACCGGCACGATCGAGCTCGACAGCGCGGTCGGCCCGATCGGCGGCGTGGCCCAGAAGGCGGTGGCGGCGCGGCGGGCGGGGGCACGGCTGTTCCTGGTCCCCGAAGCCGAGGCGGCGGAGGCGCGCCGCCACGCCGGCGGGATGAAGGTCGCCGGTGTCGATGACCTCGACGATGCGCTCATGACCCTGCAACGAGCGGGGGGCGACCCGCTGCCGGCGTCACCGTCGGTGACCAGCGCCTGAGGCCGCGTCATACAGTGGGCGCTCGTGGCTGACGACGAGGTCGAGTCGGACGACTGGCCGGACGAGGCGGATGAGCCGAGACCCGAGGACGACTCGGGCGGGCTGTCACCCGAGGACGTCGCCTACCGGTCGTTCAAGGGGGCCAAGCGCGGCATCTCGGAGAGCGAGGTCCGCGAGTTCCTCCAGGAGGTCGCGGGCGAGCTGGCCGCCGCTGTCGGTCGGGAGCGCGACCTGCTGGCGCAGATCCACCAGCGCGAGGAGCACATCCACCGGCTCGAGGAGCGCATCGCCCATCCGCCGCCGCCGACCGAGGAGGAGGCCCTCGACTATCTGGGAGAGGAGACGGCCCGCGTACTTCGCTCGGCTCAGGAGGCGGCCGACGAGATCCGGAGCAAGGCCGGCGCCCGCGCCCGGGCCATCATCGGGCAGGGAGAGAACGACGCCGCCCGGATGCGCGAGGCGGCGCACACTGCCCTGTCGGAGCGGTCGCGGGAGGCCGAGGTGGCAGCGACCGTCACCTTGCACGAGGCGGAAGGGCGCGCCCAGGCGGTGCTGCGTCAGGCGGCGCGCGATGCCGAGACGGAGATCGAGGCGGCGCGCCAACGCGGTCGCGAGATGGTCGGTGAGGCCCGGGCCGTGCGCGAACGCATCCTGGCCGACCTCGGGAAGCGACGCAGCGCGCTGCAAGGCGAGCTCGCGCAGCTGGAGGCGGCGCGGGAGGAGTTGCTCGAGTCGGGCCGGGCGATGCGGCAGCAGCTCGCCGACGCGGTCCAGGCGCTGACGCCATTCGACGAGCAGAAGCTCGAGGAGCTGCACGAAGCGCTCGAGGAGCTCGCCCCTGATGAGACGGCCGAGCCCGGGCCCGAGGAATCGGAGGAGGAGGAGGAGGACGAGAAGTCGGTCGCGGCCTGGCCCGCGCTCGAGCTAGTCGAGAAAGCCGAGGACGAGGCGCCGGCCGACGAGGCTGCCGAGGAAGAAGAAGAGGAAGAAGCACAACAAGGGCCCGAGCCCGACGTGCCCGACTTCGTCGCGCCGGAACCGGAGGTGCCCGACTTCGTCGCGCCGGCGGTGGGCGCGGAACCCGAACGCCCGAAGGTGGACGAGTTGTTCGCGCGCATCCGGGCGGGCCGCCAGGAGCCTGTCGGCGAGGCCCGCGTCGCGCTCGCCCCCGAACCGGCCGAGGAAGAGAAGCCCCCCAAAGCGGACGTGGCGGCTCAGGTGGAACCCGAGCCCGAACCCGAGCCTGAACCCCCGTCCCCCGTCCCGCTCACCGGCGACACGGGGTTGTTGTCGCGGCGCGACGAGGTGCTGGCGCCGGTCAGGCAGGAGTTGCTCCGCCGGTGCAAGCGCGCCCTCCAGGACGAGCAGAACGAACTGCTCGACCGGCTCCGGCGCGAGCGGGGCCGGACCAATGCCGAGCAGCTGCTGGCCCCGCTCAGCGCGCAGGTCACCGACTGGGCCGACGTCCTCGAGCCCGCGGTCGACGAGGCCTACGGCGCCGGTCGCGGCTCGCAAACGGCCGACGAGCAGCACACCGAGTCGGCGCCGCGCCGCCTCGTGAGCGGGTTGGCCGAGGTCCTGGTCACGCCGCTGCGAGAGCGCCTGGTGTCCACGCTCGGCTCGGCGGAAGGCGACGGAGCGGAGCTCGAAGCCGAGCTCTCGGCGCGGGTCGGTGCTCGCTACCGGGAATGGCGGGCCCAGGAGCTCGAGTACCGCGTGGGCGACGTGCTCGCGGCGGCGTATGCCCGGGGCGTGTACGACGCCGCGCCCGAGGGCTCACAGCTTCGGTGGGTCCCGGCCCAGGTCGGCCAGTGCCCTGACGCCGACGACAACGCGCTCGAACCCACGACGCGCGGTTCGACCTTCCCGACCGGCCAGCCGCTCCCGCCTGCGCACCCGGGGTGCCGCTGCCTCATCGCCGTCGCCGACACCGACTGACGGCATGAACCACTCCCGGCCCCTCTAGGCTCGCCGACGTGCCAGCGCCAGAACTGACACCCGGGCCACCGAGGCCATAAGGCATGCGAGTTCCGACCGTAGAGCCCCGTCGCCGTCCCCGCTTCCGGGTCCGCGGCTGGCTGATCGGCACCGCGGTGGCGGTGATCGTCCTGCTGTTCAGCCTGCGCGGCCTCGCCGGCTTCTACACCGACTACCTCTGGTTCGACTCGGTCGGGCAGGGCGACACCTGGCGCACGCTGCTCTCGGCGCGCCTCGTGCCCGCCCTCGGCTTCACGGTCGTCTTCTTCGCCATCATGTTCTCGAACCTCCTCATCGCGGACCGCCTCGCGCCCAAGTACCGCTCGATGGGGCCCGAGGACGAGCTGGTCGATCGCTACCAGCGGGCGATCTCCGCCTACACCGGTCGCATCCGCATCGGGGTCGCGCTGTTCTTCGCCCTCGTCGCCGGGGTCGGCGTCTCGTCGCAGTGGCGCAACTGGGTGCTGTTCACCAACCGGGTCGACTTCGGGGTGAAGGACCCGCAGTTCAACAAGGACATCGGCTTCTACGTCTTCCAGCTCCCCTTCCTGCGCTTCGTGGCCGACTGGCTGTTCGCCGGACTCGTCATCGTCCTGCTCGTGACCGCGGTCTCGCACTACCTCAACGGCGGCATCCGGTTCCAGAGCCCGTTCCAACGGGTGACGCCCCAGGTCAAGGCGCACCTCTCCGTGATCCTGGCAACCATGGCGCTGGTCAAGACGGCCCAGTACTACCTCGCCCAGTACGAGCTGAACTTCTCCAGCCGCGGCGTCGTCGAGGGCGCGAGCTACACCGACGTCGAGGCCCAGCTGCCGGCCCTGAAGACGTTGATGTTCATCTCGGTCGCGGCGGCGGCGCTGTTCATCTGGAACATCTGGCGGCGAGGTTGGATCCTGCCGATCATCGCGGTCGGCCTCTGGGGCTTCGTGTCCGTCGTCATAGGAACGATCTATCCCGCCGGGGTGCAGCGCTTCAGCGTCGGCCCCAACGAGTTCCAGAGCGAGGAGCGCTACATCGGTCGCAACATCAACGCCACGCGGACCGCGTTCGACCTCGAGCGGGTCGAGACCCCACCGTTCGATTACCAGGAGAGCATCGACGCCACGGTCGCGAACGAGAACCGGCCGACGATCGACAACGCCCGCCTCTGGGACCCCGAGGTGATCCGGGAGACGTACCAGACGCTCCAGGGCTTCCAGACCTTCTACAAGCTCGACGATGTCGACGTCGATCGCTACGACATCAACGGCCAGACCCGCCAGGTCCTGCTGTCAGCGCGTGAGATCAACCGCGAGGAGCTGCCCAGCCAGTCGTGGGTGAACCGTCACCTCGTCTACACCCACGGGTACGGGATCGTCGCCTCGCCGACGAACACGGCCGAGTCGGGCGGCGACCCCGAGTTCCTCGTGAGCGACATCCCGCTCCCGAAGGACGCGCCCATCGACGTGACCCGGCCCGAGCTGTACTTCGGCGAGAACCTCCCCGGCTACGCCCTCGTCGACGCCAAGCAGGACGAGTTCAACTATCCGCGCGAGGGGAAGGCCGACAAGACCACCCGGTACAACGGTGAGGACGGCGTGGAGCTCTCGAATTTCGTCCGCCGGGCGGCGTTCGCGCTGCGGTTCGGCGACATCAACCCGCTCATCTCGGGCCAGGTCACCGGGGATACGAAGATCCTCTACCAGCGCGACATCGCCGACCGGGTCGACAAGCTCGCCCCCTTCCTCGACTTCGACGCCGACCCGTATCCCGTTGTCATCGACGGCAAGGTCGTGTGGGTGCTCGACGGCTACACCACCACCAACCGCTACCCGTACTCGGAGTCGTTCAGCGGGCAGGGCGGCCTCGCCCACGACTTCAACTACGTGCGCAACTCGGTCAAGGCGACGATCGACGCCTACGACGGCACGGTGACGTTGTACGTGATCGACGAGGAGGACCCGCTCATCCGCGCCTACGGCAAGGCGTTCCCCGACCTGTTCACCGACATCGACGAGATGCCCGAGGAGCTGCGGGCGCACCTGCGCTACCCCGAGGACCTGTTCCGGGTGCAGGCGGACGTGTACGCGAGTTATCACGTCACCGACGAGCGGCGCTTCTACCAGGGCAACGCCAAGTGGTTGCTCTCGCCCGATCCCGGGTCAGGGTCGGTCAGCGACGCCGAGCTCGGTGTGTCCGGGGACGGCGCCGCCGAGGAGACCGACGGACCCCAGGACGCGACGTCGACCAGCCTGCGCATGGACCCGTACTACCTGTACATCACGCTGCCGGGGGAGCCCGAGCCCAGCTTCCTCATCCTCCAACCGTTCGTGCCGGTCTCGAAGGACAACAAGCAGACGCGCCTGGTGTCGTACATGGTCGCCAAGTCCGACCCGGGCACGTACGGGGAGATGACCGCGTTCGAGGTGCCCCAGGGCGAATCGGTGCTCGGACCGGTGCAGGTCGACAACGAGATCAACACCACTCCCGCGATCTCGGAGCGACTCACGCTGCTCAGCCGGGGCGGGTCGTCGGTCATCCAGGGAAGCCTCCAGCTCATCCCGGTCGGCGACTCGATCCTGTACATCCGGCCCTATTACGTCGAGGGGACGGGCAACTCGAGCTTCCCGCAGTTCCGGTTCGTGGTGGTGTTCGTGCCCGGTCGCGACCCGGTGCTCGCCGACACCGTCGACGAGGGCCTGAACCAGCTCTTCGGTCTGGTCCCGGCCGAGACACCCACCGACACCGAGCCGACCCCGGATGGCGACGAGCCGGCCGGCGACGACGTACAGGGGCTGCTCGACCAGGCGGCCGAGCGCTTCCAGGAGGCCCAGGACGCGCTCCAGCAGGGAGACCTGGGGCGGTACCAGGACCTGATCGAGGAGGTGGGCGACCTCATCGAGCAGGCCCGCACCGCCTCGGGCGGGGGATCGACCACGACCACCGCCCCCGCCGCCGTCCGGCAGGCCTAGCAACCCCGAACCCCCGGGATTGTTGGTGGGGTACGGAATTGTTACTATGGGCGTAGTGGAAATCCCCGGCGGCACCCCCATCCCGCCTGGGTAGAGGGTTCTCATGGCAGTCGAAGGCATCGATCTCGGCAAGTACAAGCTGGGCTGGAACGACGCCGACCAGTACGTCTACAAGCCCAAGAAGGGCGTGAACGAAGAGGTCGTCCGCGACATCTCGCACCAGAAGAGCGAGCCCGAGTGGATGACGAAGTTCCGGCTGAAGGCGCTGGCGCGCTTCGAGCGCAAGCCGATGCTCGACTGGTTCGCCCAGAACATGCCCGACATCGACTTCGACGACATCTACTACTACATCAAGCCCACCGAGGGCGGCGAGGTCTCCGACTGGGACATGCTCCCCGAGAAGATGAAGGAGACCTACGAGAAGCTCGGCATCCCCGAAGCCGAGCGCAAGTACCTCTCGGGTGTCACCAGTCAGTATGAGTGCCTTCGCGGTTCGACGCTGGTCTGGACGACTGAAGGCATGCGCCCGATCAAGGAGATCGAACCGGGCGACGAGGTCTTCTCGCTGGATGAGGCGAGCCGCGAGATTGTGCGCGCGCCGGTACGCGGTAAGGCCGCTTCGGGCGACAAGGAGGTCTTCGAGATCCGCGCCCGGGGCCGTGTGATCGGTGCCTCTGCCAACCACCCCTTCCTCGTCCTTCGGGATGAGCGCAAGCCGGGTCGTCAGCGGGCGCGTTTCAAGGCGCGTTGGGTGCCGGTCGAGGGGTTGCGTGAAGGCGACTACGTCGCCCTTGCAACTGACGTCCCGGAGTACGGCGAGTCGGCGCCCTTGTTGCTCGAGTGGCCCGACGATCCGGGCTTCCCGATCGAAACCAGCGTCGACTTCTGCTGGTTCGCAGGCGTGTACCTGGGTGACGGCTATATCAAGCACTCTGAGAGCTACGCGACCCTCGAGATCGCGATCGACGTCTCTGACGAGGAGCTCGTCGACGAGATCCGTCGCGTCGGTCGCGAGCTGTTCGGCCTCGACTTCCGCCTCGCGAAGGACCGTCAGCGTCTCACGGCCATCGGTTCCTCGGCGCTGGCGGAGTTCTTCGAACTGAACGGCCTCGGTGGGACAGCTCACACCAAGCGGATACCCGACTGGGTCTCGAGCCTTCCCGTTGCGCAGCGGCTGGCTTTCGTCGCCGGCTACATCGACGCGGACGGGTACGTCCGCGACTATCCGACGAACCGCGACGTCTCCCTGACGAGCGCGAACAGCTCCCTGCTCGAGGATGCGAAGCAGCTCCTGGCGCTCTGTGGGATCAGCAGTAGTTCCGTGATCGAGTTCACGAGCAGGCACTCGCTGGACCGAAACCGCATGATGACGGGTTATCGGCTTCAGCTCAGCGGCAGGTTCGACCGGATCCCCTGCCGCTCGCCTCGGCGGACGAACCGCATGGGGCGGCGGGCGTTCGTTCACACCAACCGGTCGGCCAAGGGCACAACGTTCCGCTCACACACGAGTGACATGCTCGGATTCGTGCGGATCGACGAGATCGAATCGGTCGGGGTCGAACCCACGTACGACATCGAGGTGGAGGGCCACCACAACTTCGTCGCCGAGGGCTTCGTCGTTCACAACTCCGAGGTCGTGTACCACAAGAACCGCGCGGACCTCGAGAAGCAGGGCGTCCTCTTCTCGAGCATGGATCACGCCGTGCGCGACTACCCCGAGCTCGTCCGGGAGCACTTCGCGACCGTTATCCCACCCGGTGACAACAAGTTCGCCGCGCTCAACTCGGCCACCTGGTCGGGCGGCAGTTTCGTGTATGTGCCGCCCGACACCCACGTCGAGATGCCGCTCCAGGCGTACTTCCGCATCAACTCCGAGAACGCGGGCCAGTTCGAGCGGACCCTGATCATCGCCGACGAGGGCGCTTCGGTGCACTACGTCGAGGGGTGCTCCGCGCCCGTCTACTCCAGCGACTCGCTGCACTCGGCGGTGGTCGAGCTGATCGCCAAGCCCGGCGCGCGCATCAGGTACACCACCATCCAGAACTGGTCGCCCAACGTCTACAACCTGGTCACCAAGCGGGCGCGGGCCGAGACCGAGGCCACCGTCGAGTGGATCGACGGCAACATCGGCTCGAAGCTCACGATGAAGTACCCCGCAGTCGTGATGACCGGGCCCAAGGCGCACGGCGAGGTGCTCTCGGTCGCGTACGCGGGCGAGGGCATGCACCAGGACGCGGGGGCGAAGATGACGCACGTCGCGCCCGAGACGACCTCGATCATCGACTCGAAGTCGATCTCGAAGGACGGCGGGCGCACGACCTACCGCGGCCTGGTGAAGGTCGAGGAAGGCGCCCACAACGTGAAGAGCCATGTCCGCTGCGACGCGCTCGTCCTCGACGAGGACAGCCGGTCCGACACCTACCCCTACATGGAGGTGGGGGAGAAGGACGCCCGCATCGGCCACGAGGCGACGGTGTCGAAGGTGGGCGAGGACCAGATCTTCTACCTGATGAGTCGGGGCCTCACCGAGCAGCAGGCGACGGCCATGATCGTGAACGGCTTCATCGAGCCGATCACCAAGACGCTGCCCATGGAGTACGCGGTCGAGCTGAGCCGGCTCATCGAGCTCAACATGGAGGGCGCGGTCGGCTAGGCCATCTCTCCGGTCGCGCTCGCCGCTCCGCCAAATCGGCCGATGACTAGTTGGATGTGCCCCTACACATGACGTCTGCGTTCACATCTGACGCGGCGCGCGCTCTCGGCGGGCCCGACTGGCTCGTCGAGCGTCGGCTCGAGGCCGCGGAAGGGCTCGACGAGATCACCTGGCCCACGCCGGCGGAGGAGATCTGGCGGTACAGCCGCATCGACGAGCTCGACCTCGAGCGCTACCGCCCGCTGACCTCCACCGACCCCGGCCTCGCCGATGGCCCCGCGCCCGGCGGCGGCCCGGTAGCGGCCGAGGCGGGTGAGCGTGCCGGCCTCGTCGTCGTGCACAACGGCCGGGTCGTGCGCTGCGAGCTCGACGAGTCGCTGGCGGCCAAGGGCGTCGTGATCGACGACCTCTCGTCCGGCAACGATGCCGTCCGCAACGCACTGGGTACGTGCTCGGCGGCGGCACCCGACGCATTCACCGAGCTGCACGACGCCTTCCTCATGGGCGGCGCGTTCGTCTCGGTGCCGGCCGGTGTGGTGGTCGACAAGCCCATCGTCGTCCTCCACTGGTCGGAGGGCGACGGCCTCGCCACCTTCCCCCACACGCTCGTACTCGCGGGGGAGAGCTCCGAGCTGACCGTGGTCGACCGGTTCAGCTCTCCCGACGTCCGTCCTCCCAACGGTGGTGGCGGCGGGCATCTTGTCAACGCGGTCGTCGAACTGCTGGTCGACGACAACGCCCGCGTCCGTTACCTCTCGGTCCAGCAGCACGGGCCCCACACCTGGCAGATCGCGCTCCAGCGGGCCCACGTCGGTCGCGATGCGTCGTTGCGGTCGTCGGCGGTCGCGCTCGGCGGCGACTACGCCCGCCTGCGCAGCGAGTCGCTGCTCACCGGAGCGGGTGCCGAGAGCGACCTGCTGGCCGTGTACTTCGGCGACGGCGCCCAGATGCTCGACTTCCGCACCCTCCAGGACCACGACGCCCCCCGGACCCGCAGCGACCTCCTGTTCAAGGGGGCGGTGGAGGACGAGGCCCGCTCGGTGTACTCGGGACTGATTCGACTCCGGCCGTCGGCCCAGAAGGCCAACGCGTCCCAGACCAACCGGAACCTCGTCCTCACCGAGGGCGCGGGCGCGGAGTCGATCCCGAACCTCGAGATCGAGGCCAACGACGTCCGCTGCTCGCACGCCAGCACCGTCGGCCCGATCGACGACGACCAGCTCTATTACCTGGAGACCCGGGGCATCCGGCCCGAGGAAGCCGAGCGCCTGATCGTGCTCGGCTTCTTCGACGACGTCTTCGCGCGCCTTCCGGTCCCCTCGCTCGTTGCCCCGCTGCGTCGCACGGTCATCGAGAAGATCGAGCACCGTCGTGGCTGACGTCCGGATGTGCTCCGTGAACGACGTGAAGCCGGGCACGGCCAAGCGCGTCGACGTCGAGGGGTACCGCCTCTGTGTGGTCCGCATCGGTGAGAGCTGGTACGCCATCGGCGACGAGTGCTCGCACGCCGACTACTCGCTCTCCGAGGGCGACGTCTGGGAGGACGACCTCGAGATCGAGTGTCCCAAGCACGGCTCCACCTTCCGACTCGACACCGGAGAGCCCCAGACCTTGCCCGCGACGCAACCCGTCCCCACGTACGACGTGAAGGTCGACGGCGACGACGTGGTGGTGACGCTGCCATGAGGCGAGCGACCGCGACGTCAGGTACCCGGAGCGAAAGCGACCGGGGCCCGACGGCCCGACCCGTTGTGGCCGGGAGCGGGCAAGGATGAGCGTCCTCAAGGTCACCGATCTGCACGCGGCGGTCGACGGCCACGAGATCCTTCGGGGCGTCGACCTCGAGATCGCCTCGGGCGAGGTGCACGCGCTCATGGGTCCCAACGGCTCGGGCAAGTCGACCCTGGCCCACGTGCTCATGGGCCGGGACGACTACGACGTCACCGCCGGGTCCGTCACGATCGACGGGGAGGAGCTGCTCGGCCTGCCGACCTGGCAGCGGGCCGAGCGGGGCCTGTTCCTGGCGATGCAGTACCCCGTCGAGGTCCCGGGTGTGCGCCTGGTCGACTTCCTCGAAGCCGCGATTCGTGGCCGGGGCGGCGAACCGAACGGGCTCACGGTCCGGCTGGCGGCCGAGGCCGAGCGCCTCCACGTCGACGAGCAGTTCCTGACCCGAGGAGTCAACGTCGAGTTCTCGGGCGGGGAGCAGAAGCGGGCGGAGACGCTCCAACTCGCGGTGCTGGAGCCGACGTTCGCGATCCTCGACGAGATCGACTCGGGGCTCGACGTGGATGCATTGCGCGACGTCGCCCGTCGCATCGAGGCCATGACCACCGAGGACCGCCTGGGCGTCCTCGCCATCACCCACTACGCGCGCCTGCTCTCCGAGCTGCGGGCCGATCGCGTGCACATCCTCATGGGCGGCCGCGTGGTCGCGAGCGGCGGTCCCGAGCTGGCCGACACGCTCGAACGCACCGGGTACGAGGGTCTGGCCGAAGATCTCGGCGTCGATGAGCTCGCGGTCGAGGTCCCCGCGGAGCAGGAACCCGAGTTCGCGGATCCGACCGAGTTCGCGTTGCCGTTCGAGGAACCCCCCCGAACGACTTAGACGACCGGAATCGGGTCGGGCGGCGGCGGGGGCGTGGGCTCGCCCGGCGGCGGGATCGCGTCAGGCGGCGGTCCGGTCGCGGGCGGCCCGCCGCCGATCGGGGTCCGCGACGTGATCACCGCGTCCTGGCCGCCGAACACGTACACCGCGTCCTTGTTGTCCACGAGGGTGTGGAAGTACTCGGCGGTGTGCATGGGGATGCGGACGCACCCGTGCGACGCCGGGTACGGCGGCACCTCCTGGTAGCCGTGCACCGCGATGCCCTTGTTGAAGTAGTACGGGTTGTACAGCTGCCCTAACGGCGACTTGTGCCACCCGTCGTAGAAGAAGGTGTAGGTGAAGCGACCCGAGGGCGTGGTGGCGAACTCGCAGATCCGCTCGGTGGGGTTATCCCGGGGTGAGTTGTAGCAGTAGTGCTCGCCCGACCCGGTCGAGATCGTGCTGATCAAACGCACCTGAGAGCCCTCGTACAGCGTCAGCACCCCGCGGGTGATGTCGATCTCGGTGCGGTTGGGTTCGGGCGTGGGCACGTACGGGTTGGGCTGTACCAGCGGGGCGGGGTACTGCAGCGTCTGGAGGGCGAGCCGGTCCTCCTCGAACAGGCGGCCGCTCACCGGGGCGCCCCTGAAGTGCTGGAGGCCGTGCACTGCGTAGGTCATCGCCTGATCCCAGGCGCCGTCGAGCTTGCCCGGGTCGAACCTCACGTCCGCGAGCCGCTGCTCGTAGACCTGGACGAGCAGCCGGTCCGATCCCGGCCCGATCCCGTCGGGTGGCAACGGCGGCAGCTCCACCGGCGGCGGCTGCTGCTGGAGGGGCCCGGGCGCGGTGGTGGTCGTAGCGGGCGGCAGCGTCGTCGTGGTGGGGGTGACCGTTGTCGTCGTGGTGCTCGGCTCGGGCGCGGCCTTCACGCGTGCCGGCGGCTCGTCGCGCAGCAGGGCGCCGGCCGCGGCCACGCCCCCCGTCGCCACCAGGGCGGCGAGCAGGCTCAACAGGACGCGGGGACGGAACACGCTTTCACGGGTGACCTCGGGTGGCGCGGGGGAACGCGCATGTTACCGCGGGCCGCCAAAGTTGACCGATCGGTCAAGGGCGGTATCGTGACCGGCGTCTGGCCGACGGGCAGAAGGGGGAAGCCGTGCGCCGCGCAGCATTCCTGGCCGCATTCACGAGCGTGCTCCTGATCGGTGCGGCCGCGCCCGCGGGCGCGGCCGAGAAGGGTGCCGCCGAAGACAACTGGCCGGCCCCGCTCATCGCATTGCTCGTGGTCGCGATCGCCCTCGTGATCGCCGGCATCGCGTACATGCTGCTCTCGGGGCGCGGTGACGGGCAGGGCGAGACGGGCTGACGTGCGCTGCTTCGCCTTCCACCTGATGCCGTACACCCAGCTCGACCCGTCCTATGAGGGACCCGCCTGGGTGACCTGCCCGAACGAGCTCTACGACCCCGCCCTCGGTCACGAGCTCTACAACACGTACCTCGACCAGCTGATCTACGCCGAGGAGCTGGGCTTCGACGGCGTGTGCGTCAACGAGCACCACCAGAACGCCTACGGCAACATGCCCTCGCCCAACCTGATCGCCTCGATCCTCGCCCGCCAGACCAGCCGCATGAAGATCGCGGTCGTCGGCAATGCGTTGCCGCTCTACGACCCGCCCACCCGGGTGGCGGAAGAGTTCGCCATGATCGACGTCATCAGCGGCGGGCGGCTCATCGCCGGGATGGTCGTCGGCGGCGGGCCCGAGTACTACTCGTTCTCGGTCAACCCCGCCCACGCGCGGGAGCGGTTCCAGGAGGCCCACGACCTCATCGTCAAGGCGTGGACGGAGCCCGGCCCGTTCGAGTGGGTGAGCAAGCACTACCGCATCCGCTACGTCAACCCCTGGCCGCGGCCGCTCCAGCAGCCCCACCCCGAGATCTGGATCCCGGGTGCGGGCTCGGTCGAGACGATGGAGTTCGTCGCCCGCAACCGTTACGCCTACATGGGGATCCCGTACTTCCACATCGACGTGTTCAAGCGCTACTTCTCGATGTTCCGCGACGCCTGCGAAGCCGAGGGCTACGAGGCCGATCCGCTCCAGTACGGATGGCTGCTACCCATCTACGTCGCCGAGACCGACGAGCAGGCCCGCCGGGAGTACGAGGAGCACTTCTGGTACTTCGTGAAGCGGCTGCTGCCCGGCATCACCATCCAGCCGCCGGGCTACACGTCGGTGCGGTCGCTCGCCAGCATCCTGAAGTCGGCGGGCACGTTCATGCTCAACATCGACACCTGGGAGGAGGTCGTGAACGGCCGCTACGCGATCGTCGGGTCGCCCGAGACGGTCGCGGACCAGCTGATCGAGTCGCTGCGTGAGCTCGGCACCGGGAACCTGCTCGGCCTCTTCCAGCTCGGCAGCCTGCCCGACCACCTCACCCGCAAGAACATGGCGCTGTTCGCCGAGCAGGTGATGCCGAAGCTGCGGGCGGAGTTCCCCGACGGCGAGCGCGTGTACCGCCCGCAGGCGAAGGTCGCGTAGGAAAGATGCCGCAGACGCTCGTCGAGGAGCAGCTGGACACTCCCGCGGGCAAGGTCCAGCTCTTCCGCGCCGGTGCGGGCGCGCCGCTCGTGTACCTGCACTCGGCCGGGGGCGAGTCGTCGCACGCCGCGCTCGAGGAGCTGGCCGACTCCTTCGAGGTGCTGGTGCCGGTGTTCCCCGGTTACGGCGAATCGGAGGGCATCGAGGACATCGACGGGATGGAGGACGCGGTCTTCCATCTCCTCGACCTCTGGGAACTGCTCGAGCTCGACGCGCCCGCGGTCATGGGTCTGTCGCTCGGCGCGTGGATGGCGGCCGAGCTGGCCACCCGTTATCCCGAGAAGGTGGGGAAGCTCGTGCTCGTCAACCCGGTCGGGCTCCACATCGACCGGGCGCCGATCGCCGAGATGTTCGGACGGGGCGCGGGCGAGCTCGCCGAGATGCTCTTCGCCGACCAGGAACACCCGATCGCCGCGGCCATGCACGCCATGGACGACTTCACCGGTGACGTCGGCAAGCAGGTGGAGATCCCGATCGAGATGGTCCTGCCGATGTGGAAGGCGATGTCGGCGACGGCCAAGCTCGGCTGGGACCCGTACCTGCACAACCCCAAGTTGCGGGGCCGGCTCCGGCGGGTGACCGCGCCGACCCTGGTCGTGCGGGCGGCCCAGGACGGCATGGTCCCCGCGGCCCACGCCGAGACGTACGCGGCCGAGATCGCCGGCGCCCGGCTCGAGGTGATCGAGGACGCCGCCCACTGGCTGCCGTTCGAGAAGCCGGCCGAGCTCGCCGAGTTGGTCCGGGACTTCCTGGGCTGAGGCGCCGCCACCCTGAGGTCAGGGTCGAAGGACGCTACGTCCCAACCCGGGGAACGCGGTCTCGATTCCTTCGAGGTTCACGCCTCGGATAAGGGGCCGGCGGCGCTCCGGGCAGCCGGCCGGGTTCGTCGCACTGGGCCCTGACGGCGTCGACGTACAAACGTGCCCTGACACCCGACGGCGGCTGGCTAGCCCGTCGGGCGAATGCCATCCTGGTTCCTATGCTCGGATTCGTGCGGTCGTTACTGACGCGCCTCGGTCGGCACGAGTACCTCACGGCCGCTGCCGTGTTCGGCCTGCTGGTGCTCGTGTTCTTCTCGCCGGTGTTCACGAGCCACAAGACCTTCTCGACCGTTTACAACGTTCAGCAGCGGACCTACCCGTGGGTCGACACCCAGCATGCGCCGAAGACCCCGCATTACATCCAGGCTGACCAGGCGTTGGTCTATTACCCGTGGGAGGTGCTCACGTACAACACCCTGCAGCAGCACAGCGAGCTGCCGCTGTGGGACCCTCAGTCCTTCGGAGGGCATCCTCTCTTCGCGAACGGCCAGACCGGGCTCGCTTATCCGCCTCGTGTCGCCCTGGCTGCGGTCACGTCGCCGAGCTGGACGCACGACATCTACCTGATGTTCCACATTTGGCTGGGCGGTTTCGCGATGTTCGCGCTCATGAAGGAGCTCGGGGCCCGTTTTGCCGGGGCGTTGCTCAGCGGTGTCGCGTGGTCGTTCAGCTCGTACACAGCGTTCTGGATCCAGCTCGAGAACTTCGCCGTCGTCCTTGCCCTGCTCCCGTTCATCGTGCTGTGCATCCGGCGATGGCACGTGCGGCGGTCGTGGCGCGCCTTCGCGGTCGCGAGCTTGTTGTTGGGCGTCGTGTTCCTCGGCGCGAGCCCGGAGCTGTCACTCGCATGCTTCGTGCTCGCGTTCGCCTACGCCGCGTGCCAGGGCCTCACCCGGCTCGTGCGCGAGTGGCGACAGCTCACGACGCGTCATCGGCTCGTGATCGCAGCCGCGCCCGCCGCGTTGGT
>JACDBD010000096.1 GCA_013695115.1 Actinomycetota bacterium
GTCCCGACCCCGGCGCCGGTCGGTTCCGACTCGCGACCCGGCGGGGCAAGCAGTTCAACACCATGGTGTTCAAGGCGAGCGACCCGCTCACCGGCGCGCACCGGGATTCCCTGATGATGGCGCCGGAGGATGCCGCCCGCCTCGAGCTCGAGGCCGGCGCACCGGTCCTCGTGCGCTCGGGCCACGGTGAGGTGCGCGCCCGGATCCACCTCGCCGGCCTGCGCCCCGGCAACGTGCAGATGCACTTCCCCGAGGCCAACGCGCTCGTTCCCGCCGGTCCCCGTGACAAGGAGTCCGGCGTTCCCGACTTCAACGCGATCGTCGAGATCGTGCCGCTCCCCGGATGACCTCTCTCCCAGCGACGCCGGACTTCGCACGACGGGCGCAGCGCGTGCTCGACAGCAATCGCCGGGGCGACTGGACCTGTCCGTCCGCCGACCTCTACCCGCACCAGTGGCTGTGGGACTCGTGCTTCATCGCCATCGGCCTCGCCCGCACCGATCCGCAGCGCGCCGCTAGTGAGATCCGGTCGCTGTTCCGCGGCCAGTGGGCCAACGGAATGCTGCCGAACATGATCTTCGCCCCGGGGATACGCGACCTGGGCAGCCGGCGGATCTGGCAGTCGAACCGGCACGCCGACGCGCCCCGCGACGTCGAAACGTCGTGCATCACCCAACCGCCCGTCCCTGCCGTGGCAAGCCAGCGCGTCGCCCAGGCGCTTCCCGGTCCTGAGCGCGGCGCGTTCCTCGTCGAGGTCTTCCCGAAGCTCGTCGACTACCACCGCTGGCTCTATCGCGAACGCGACCTGCACCACCGGGGGTTGGTGACGCTGATCCATCCTTGGGAGTGCGGGCTCGACACCACACCGCCCTGGATGCGGGAGCTGCGACGCATGCCGGCGCCGTGGTGGCTGCGTCTCGCGCTGCGGTACCGCCTCACGCGTTTCATTCGGTTCTTTCGCACCGACACACGGTTCACACCCCCGCAGGAGCGCCCGACCGCGGCCGACGGCCTCCGGATGCTCGTGCTCGCGCGCCGGATCAAGGACCACGACTTCGAGCTACGGCGCCTGCCACGGGCCTCGTCGGTGCTCATCGAGGATCTGGCGTTCAACGCGTTCCTCGCGGTCGCGAACCAGTCGCTCGAGGCCATCGCGGGAGAGCTGGAGCTGGCGATCGAGCCCGAGCTCACCGTTTCCTTCCGCAAGACGGAGGCGGCGCTCGAAGAGCTGTGGGACGAAGAGAGCGGTCAGTACTACCCGCGTAACGCGGTGACCGGCGAGCTGATCAAGTTGCCGACTGTCGCCACGTTCCTGCCGCTCATGGCGGAGGTGCCATCAGCGGAGCGAGCGGACCGACTCGTCAAGCTTCTCCACGACCCGGACCGGTACTGGACCAAGTTCCCGGTGCCGAGCGTGCCCACCGACTCGCGCCAGTTCGACGACGACCGCTACTGGAAGGGTCCGACCTGGGTCAACACCAACTGGGCGGTCATCGAGGGACTGCGCGCGATCGGGGAGACCGACCTCGTCGACGAGCTCCGGCGACGCACGCTCGACCTGGTCGAACGGGAGGGTTTCTCCGAGTACTTCTCCGCGCTGAACGGCGTCGGGTTCGGCGCCGACGACTTCTCGTGGACGGCCGCGCTCACCCTCGACCTCCTCGAGGGTCCGGCTCGCTGATCGCGCGGAGACAGGTGTCGAGCATGCGGTGAAAGAGCACCCGTCGACTACTCGGCGGCGATGGCCTCGAGCACCGGGCGCCGGGCCGCCCGGCGGGCGGGGCGGACGGCCGCCAGCACGCCGGCGATGGCGCCGACCACCAGCACGATCATCAGTCGCCCGACCGGGGCCGTGAACGACGGCGCGGCGATGAAGTCGCCCGAACCGTCCGAGGCCGCCTCCACCAACGCCCACCCCAGGAACACGCCGAGGCCGAGCCCGCCGATGGTCCCGAAGACCGCGACGATCACCGACTCCCACCGGATCATGGACCGCAGCTGCCGGCGCGACTCACCGACTGCCCGCAGGAGGCCGAGCTCGCGGGTGCGCTCATGCACCGAAAGGGACAGCG
>JACDBD010000127.1 GCA_013695115.1 Actinomycetota bacterium
TCCCCCGGTCCGCCCCGCCGGCGGCCCCAGAACTGCTGCTCGGGAGGCTGGTCCGGCTCGGCTTCCTTCATTGCTCCGCTCGCCTGGCCGGCCGGCCCATCCTCGACAGGGCTGGCCGGCCGGCGCCCTCCGGGCCGCTCGCTCCGCGGGCGGCCCCGGCCCCGGCGGGGCGGCTCCGTGGTCACGACCCGGGTGGCCAGCCAGGTCGTGAGGGGGACGGACGCGACCAGCCCGATGCTGCCCACGAGCGTGCGCACGATCTCGACCGCGACGGTCTCGCTGTTGGCGACGGCACCGAGCGACTGGCGCGACTGGACGAACAGGATCAGAACGGGGAGGGCGGCGCCGGCGTACGCGAGCGCGAGCGTATTGACGGTCGACGCCACGTGGTCACGGCCGATGCGCATGGCCGCACTCGACAGCTCGCGCCGCTTGAAGCGGGGATTGGCGGCCCGCAGCTCCCACACGGCCGACACCTGCGTCACCGTCATGTCGTCGAGCGCGCCCAGTGCTCCGATGACCATGCCACCGAGGACGAGGCCGCTGAGGTCGATGTTCTCCGCGCCGATCTGGACGAGCACGGCTTCCTCCGTCGCCAAGCCGGTGAAGTCGGCCAGCGCGGTGAACAGGCTCGCCAGCGCGACGGTGACCGCGAGCGCGGCGAGCGTCCCGAGCAACGCCACCGTCGTCATCGTTCGGAAGCCGTGGGCGAGGTAGAGGGCGAGGTAGGCGATGGCGCTCGCGCCGAACACCGCCACCATCACCGGGCTCTTGCCGTCGAGGATCGCCGGCAGGATGAACTGCAGCAGCACGACCATGGTGGCGCCCAGCGCGACGAGCGCGGCCAGCCCGCGCCAGCGGCCCAGCAACACCACCGCGGCGGCGAAGAGCACCGTGAGCCACAGCAGGACCGGACGGCGCTGGCGATCGGCGAACTGGTACTCGAAGCCCGGTTCGGCACTCGGGTTGTAGGAGAGGACGACGCGGTCACCGGGATCGAAATCGGGCGTGGTCGGGGACTCGGGGAACTCGAGCTCGACGGTGTCGCCCTTGTCCGGGCCCTGGGACAGTCGCACCCGCACCTCGTCGCACGGGATGTCGTCGGCCCTGGTCGTCCCCGAGCACGGCTTCGTGTCGACCGCGACGACCTTGGCGTCGTAGACGTCGCTGGCGAGGTTGAGCCTCCCGGCGCCTTCGCCGAGATCACCGGTGCTGCGGAACGCGAGGACGCCGACGAGCGTGACCAGCCCGAGCACACCCGCCGCGATTGCCAGCCCCCGGCGGGTCGTCGCCGGGATCTCCAGGTCGTGCTCGTGTGCCACCTCTATTGCCTCGCTCGCTGCGGGCGGGGATACCCCGCCCGCGGGCGCTCGCTCGGACGCCAGGTCGTACCCACTTACGTCAAGCCCGCCGCTTCCATCTGCTGTCCAGTCTTGTCCCCACCGGAGCTCTCGCCGGGGCACCGGTGTACGTTCGACGCGTGCGCCTGACGGGCGAGATCGCCCTGGTCACCGGCTCGACCGCGGGGATCGGACGCGCCATCGCGGTGGAGCTCGCGGCCCAGGGCGCGCGGGTCGTCGTCACCGGACGGGACGAGGAGCGGGGCGAGGCCGTCACCGCCGCGGCCCGCAAGGCGGGCGAACCCACGGGCGGCGACGCCGAGTTCATCGCCGCCGAGCTCGGTGACGAACCGGCCTGCGCCGGTGTCGTCCAGGGCGCGGCGGCACTCTTCGGCGGGTTGACGGTGCTGGTCAACAACGCCGCCGGGGGAGCCGGGCACGACGGGCCGGTGGGCGAGCTCGACACCGCCGCCTGGGAGGCGACCCTCCGGGTGAACCTGACCGCGCCTATGTGGCTGTGCCGGGCGGCGGTGCCCCTGATGATCGACGCCGGTCACGGGTCGATCGTCAACATCTCCTCGCGGCAGGGCGAACGGGCCAGCGCCGGCCTCGCCGCCTACATCGCGAGCAAAGGCGGCCTCAACGCGCTCACCCGCTCGATCGCGGTCGACTACGCGATCCACCACATCCGCTGCAACACGATCAGCCCCGGCTACGTGCTCAACGACCGGCGCGACGCCGACCTCACCGACGAGCGCCGGGCCCGGCTCGAGGGCATGCACCTCACCCGCCTCGGTCGCGCCGCCGACGTCGCCTCCGCCGCGGTGTACCTCGCCAGCCGCGAGTCGGAGCTCGTCACCGGAGTGAACCTGCCGCTCGACGGCGGCAGCAGCGCGGCCCGCGGGCTGGTGCTCGGGTGACCGAAGCATCCATCGGCCCGACGACGACTCCGACCGACGCGGAGATCGACGCCGCCGTCAGCTGGGAGACCGGCGAGGACGAGCGACACGTCGCGCTCACCGACGACGGCTGGAACCTCGGCCTCTACCGGTACCACGCGACCGGTACACCCGCGCGACCGTTCCCGGTCGTCATGGGCCACGGCCTGTGCGGCAGCCGGTACATCTTCGACTGCCATCCCGACTACTCCCTGGCCCGCCACCTCGCCGGGCGCGGCTACGACGTCTGGCTCGTCGACCTTCGGGGCCGCAACCAGAGCTGGCCCGAAGGCGGTCCCGACCGGGCCCTGCAGTGGAGCTTCGACGACTTCGTCGCCTTCGACCTGCCCGCCGCGGTCGCGACCGCGTGCGAGATCAGCGGCGCGTCCGAGGCGTTCTGGCTCGGAACCGAGATGAGCGGCCTCGCCTTCTACGCATCGGTCATGGCCCGGACGACAGCACAACTTCGGGGCGGGATCACGATGGGATCTCCGGCGGTCACGCCCCCCGAGGCGCAGGTGCCGGGCGTGACCATCGCGTTCCCGCAGAGCGACGGGGCCCGCTTGCCGTTCTCGACCGTGGCCGGCATCGGTCCCCGCCTGGCCGCCGACCGCTCCGACCTGCTGGAGAGCAGCTTCCGGCCCGCCAACACCGACTGGGTCGTCACGGCGCGCTACTTCCGCCACGGTGTGACCGACGAGGCCACCGACCTCGTCGACCAGTTCCGCGACTGGATGGTCGAGGGCGTGATGCGCACGCGGGACGGGTCGATCGTCTACTCGAACCGTCTCGGCGACGTGCGGCTCCCGGTGCTGGCTCTGGCGGGCGCGGCCGATCTCCAGCGGCCGCCCGACGCCGTGCGGACCACGTTCGACGCGCTCGGCAGCGCCGACAAGACGTTCGTCCGGGTGGGTCGGGCCGACGGCTTCCCGGTCGATGCCGGCCACGACGACCTGATCGCGGGCCGGTCCGCGCCCACCCACGTCTTCCCGATCGTCGCCGACTGGCTCGACGCCCACAGCTCGTGACAGCTCGAAGGCCTGCCATCGAAGAACCTGCACATTGAATTGCGCGGGAGCGGCGAGCGTCCCGAAGGGCGTGTCACCGAGCGTCCCGCAGGGCGCCCGCCGGGTATCCCGGCGGGCGAGACGAGGCGACGATGAGGACGGCAGGTACCCTGCCGCCGAGCGAGCGCGACCAGGAGAGTAGGTGCACCCCCGAATCTCCCTGAGCGCGATCTCGACCTTCCGGTGGTCGCTCGACCAGGACCTCGCCTTCTACGCCGACGCCGGCATCACCAACGTGGGGATCTCCGTCGCCAAGCTCGAGCGGGCCGGTTGGGACGCCGGCTCCCGGCGGGTCGCCGACGCCGGCCTCCGGGTCACGAACCTCATCGGCCTCGGTCCGTTCCACCTCGACGCGCCCACCGGCTGGGACGAGCAGCGCGAGCGGGTCATACGCGCCCTCGACGCCGCCGAGGCCGTGGGAGCCGAGTGCGTGGTGTTCACGACCGGGCCCGCCGGTCGTCTGACCTGGGAGGAGGCCGCCGACGCGCTGGAAGCGGCGCTGGCGCCCCTGACGACCGACGCCCGCGAGCGCGGCATCCAGTTCGCGCTCGAGCACACCAACTCGTTGCGGGTGGACGTGGGCTTCGTACACACGCTGCGCGACGTCGTCGACCTGGCCCGCCGGCTCGGAACGGGAGTGTGCATGGAGGTGAACGCGTGCTGGGCCGAGCGCGGCCTCGCCGGAACCGTCGCAACCGGCGCCGACACCTTCCGGCTCGTCCAGGTGAGCGACTTCGCGGTCGGCACGCTGTCGACTCCGAACCGGTTGGTGCCGGGTGACGGCGACATCCCCCTCGAGCGCATCCTCGGGCAGGTCCTGGAGGCGGGTTACGAGGGTTGCTTTGACCTCGAGCTCATCGGTCCTCGCATCGACGAGGAGGGCTACGCCGCGGCCGCCGGCCGCAGCATCGAACGACTCGGTGAAAAGTTGCGGGCCCTCGACGCGTAGCGCGGCGCCGGGTGCGACAATCGTTGGTGTGATCGTCGACTGCGCGGTCTACGAGGACGGGAAGCGCCGGCCGGGCGCGCTGGGACTCGACGAGGTCGCCGAGGCGTGCCACCGCAAGAATGCATTCGTGTGGATCGGCCTCTACGAGCCCACCGCGGAGGAGTTCGACGCGGTGCAGCGCGAGTTCGAGCTCCCGGATCTCGCGGTCGAGGACGCGATCAGCGCCCACCAACGCCCCAAGATCGACGTATACGAGAACTGCGTGTTCGTGGTCCTGAAGTCGGCCCGCTACGTGGACGAGACCGAAGCGGTCGAGCTGGGCGAGATCCAGATGTTCGTGGGCAGCGATTTCATCGTGCACGTGCGTCACGGTGAAGCCAGCGCGCTCACCGAGGTCCGCCGGCGGGTCGACCAGCACCCCGAGCTCCTAGCGGTGGGGCCGGGCGCGGTCGCCCACGCGATCGTCGACAAGGTCGTCGACGACTACCTCCCGGTCATGGCGGGCCTGGAGAACGACATCCGCGAGGTCGAGTTTCAGGTCTTCTCCGACTCTGACGAGAACCCGGTCGAGCGCATCTACAAGCTCAAGCGCGAGGTGCTCGAGCTGCACGAGGCAACGGTACCGCTGGAGGACCCGCTGGAAAGCCTGGCGACCCGCCGGTATCGGTGGGCCCAGAACGAGCTTGCCGACTACTTCCGCGACGTCCACGACCACCTGCTGCGTGTGGTCGAGCGGGTCGCGACCGCCCGCGACCTGCTCACGAGCGTGCTCGAGGCGAACCTGACGCGTGTGAGCGTTCGGCAGAACGAGGACATGCGCAAGATCTCGGCCTGGGTCGCGATCGCGGCGGTACCCACGATGATCGCGGGGATCTACGGGATGAACTTCGAACACATGCCCGAGCTGGGCTGGACCTTCGGGTATCCGCTCGTGGTGGCGTTCATGGCGCTCGTGTGCGCGTTCATGTACCGGCAGTTCCGCCGCAGCGGCTGGTTGTAGGGGTTACGCGAACCAGTTGACCGGGCCGATGTGGTAGCTCGCCCGGGCGAGGAACTGCTCCCCGCCGCCGGGCCAGGTCGTGAGCCGCAGCTCGGTGTGGTCCATCGTGGGCGCCCCCTCGAGCCGCAGCCACGCCAGGGGCGCGTCGGGCCCGGCTCGTTCGCCCGCAGCCCACAGCGTCGTGCCGACCGCGGCCCGTTCGTCGTCAGCGAGGTACGACCACACGACCGAGTGGAACACCACGGTGGCCCGATCGGGCACCGTGCTCCGCAGCTGCTGGTCGAGCCAGTCCGGGATCGCCGCCCGGTCCACTGTCACCGGGTCGTCGCGGGCGACCTCGAGCGCCGCTGCCAGCAGCTCGAACCGCTCGGTCTGACCCGGCCACACGTACGACAGCAGCCGGAGCCGACCGTCCTCGGCGGTCGCGTCGATCGGATCGCGGTCGCAGCCGCGTCGTTCGACCACCCGGCAGTCGGCGTCGAACGGAGGACGGCCGGGCTTCCACCGGTTCTCGAAGCGCACCGGGGACGCCGGTTCTCCGAACCCCACCCCGTCTTGCTGATAGCGGTAGCGGTCGAAGCGGAGGTTGAGCCCGGCGCTGCTCCCGAGCTCGAGTATCCGAAGCGGCAGGCCGGTGTGGCTGGCGACGAGCAGGAAGCCGCCGACGAGCGCCGACGACCGGCCGACCTCGTTGGTCTGGGGTGGGCGGGTCAGGGCGTCGAGCACGGCCGGCGGCGGCTCCGCGAGCAATTCACGAATGCGGGGCCAGGCGGCGGCGGCGTCACCATCGCCGCCGGCCGACGGATAGTGGCGGGCGAGGTCGGGCGCTTCACCGCCCAGCACCATCCGGTGCAGACCGCCCAGGACCCGGAGCCGGTAGCCCAGCTCCGGATCGGTGGCGTCCGGCGCCATGAGCTCCGCCATCGGGCTGCCGGCATCGACCTCGTCCGCCATGAGCACCATGAGGTCGGCGTAGAAAGGCGTGCTCACCTTGCGGCAGTAGCCCGCGTGCGCGCGCAGGACGCCGGCGAGCGCGGTCCGTTCCTCCGGGGTCGCGCTCACTCGGGCGAGGGTAACGTCCGTCGCCATGACGGAGCGGCTCGCGGGACGATCGGTCCTCGTCACCGGGGCGGCGAGCGGCATGGGCCGCGCCACCACCACCCGCCTGGTGGACGAAGGTGCGCGGGTCACCGCGGTCGATGTCGACGAGCCCGGTCTCGAGAAGACGGTGGCGCTGGCCGATGCGGGCGACCGCGTCGTCGCCTGCCCCGCCGACGTCAGCCGGGAGCAGGACGTCGTGGCTGCCGTCGATACCGCGGTCGAGGCCTTCGCCGGCCTCGCGGGCGTAGTCACGAGCGCCGGGATCTTCCACCCCGGCGATCTCAAGCCCGCCGCCGACGTGGCCCTCGAAGATTTCCTGCACGTCATCGGCGTGAACCTCGCCGGGACGTTCCTCGCGATCAAGCACGCGCTCCCGTACCTCGTGACTTCGGGTGGTTCGATCGTGACGATCGCGTCGACCGCCGCGCTCCGGGGCCACGGCTTCGGGTCCGGCTACACCGCGAGTAAGGGCGGCGTCGACGCGCTCACCCGGCTGGTGGCGACCCAGTACGGACGAAAGGGCGTCCGCGCCAATTGCATCTGCCCGGGCGGGATCGACACCCCGATGACCGCGGGCGCGTTCCTCACCCCGGAGGCCACGGAACGATTCGAGAACCGCGTTCCCGCCGGCCGGGTCGGTCAACCGGAAGAGATCGCGTCGGTGGCCGCGTTCCTGCTGTCGGACGACGCCGCGTACCTGTCGGGCCAGACGATCGCGGTCGACGGAGCGTCGACCATCGCCGGCTAGCCCGCCTCGGTGAGGCGGCCGGCGTCAGGCGGCGGACGCGAACTCGACCGCGCGGTGGAGCAACTCGGCCGTCTCGTCGTGGTGCTCGTCGCGAGCGATGTCCGCGGCCTCGGCCAGCAGGGAAGGGTCGCCGTCGGCCCACTCGGTGACGGCTTCGGCAGCCTGCTCCGCGCCGGCGTCGCGGTGCAGTTCGGGAACGAGGAAGTCGCCCAGGCACACCAGGTCACGGACCTCTTCCTCGTGGGGTCGGGTCGGGTCCTCGACCACCAGGGCCTCGAGCTCCTCGGCCCGATCGAAACCGGTGTCGTCCGTCATCTGCCTCACGTCGCCCTCCTCTTTCCTCGCTGCCCATCGGGAGCGTCCCCGGATTGCCCCGGTGCCGAAACCGGGGCGGGCGAAAGCCCTGGTCAGGAGGGTGCGCCGACCAGTTCGACCAGCACGCCGTCGGGGTCGCGCAGGGTGGCCATCGGGACGGGCCCGGCCGGACCCGGCACGTCGATGCGCCGGGCGTCCCGGGCCAGGCCCAACTGCTCGATGCGGGCGAGCGTCTCGTCGACGTCGACGAAGAAGGAGAGGAGGAAGAACCCGGGCGCGGGGTGCTCCGAGGGCACGCGATCACCGGGCGGGGCGTCGAAGGCGACGAGCTCGACGATCCCGACGTCGGGACGGCCGGGATCCCCGAGGAACACCGACCGCAGGCGGTTCGACGGCGCGTCGAACAACGTGTGCCAGTCGCCGTCGAAGGCGTGGTCCATGAGCGTCTCCAGCCCGAGCCCGTCGCGGTAGAAGCGCAGGGCGGCGTCGACGTCGCGAACGCAGATGGCGCTGTGATGGACGGTGGTCACCGACGATCGATGCTGCCGGCGGGATCGAGGGGGCTGCGCAGCGTGACCCCGCCGTCGGCGGTCAGCACGTGCCCCGTCACCCAGTCGAGGCGCAGCAGCGCCAGGATCGCCTCGCCGACCTCGCGGGCCGTCCCGACGCGGCCCAGCGCGGCCCGCTCCGCCACGAGCTCCCGGTAGCCGGGAAGGCCGTCGGTTGCGGCGAACATCGGCGTGTCGGTACATCCCGGGGCGATCGCGTTCACCCTGATGCCGCGCTCGCCGAGCTCGGCCGCCGCCACCTTCACCAGCTGGTGCACCGCCGCCTTGGCGGTCGCGTAATGCACGAGGTAGCGGTCGCTCAGCAGCCCCGAGACCGAGCCCACCGCGACGATGCTGCCGGGCTTGGCCGCCGCGACCATGGCCCTGCCGCTCTCCCGCAGGCACAGGAACACGCCCCGCAGGTTCACCCGGTGGATGCGATCCCATTCCTCTGTGCTCATCTCGAGCACAGGTCCGAAGCCTCCGACACCCGCCGCCAGTACCGCGGCGTCGGGCGGGCCGAGCTCGTCCACCACGCGGCCGACCGCATCGACGACCGCTCCCTCGTCACCGACGTCGCAGGCGACCGCGAGGTCGCCCTGCCCGGCTTCGGCCTGGACGTCGAGGACGGCGACGCGCGCGCCCGCTTCCTGCAACAACTCGACGGTCGCTTCCCCGATCCCGCTCGAACCCCCGGTGACCAGCGCGACCGCCCCCCGGAGCTCCATCACATGGCTCCCTCGCTCGTCGCCGGGCCATCCTCGAAAGGATTGGCCGGCGCCGCCCCTACGGGGATGCTCGTCCGCACAATTCGAACCCGACGGTAACGTGCCAGCGTGACGGCTGGCACCGGCTCGAGCCCGTGGTTCGGGGTCTTCCTGCCCCAGCTGCGTATGAGCTTCGCCACGATCCTGGAGCGGACCCGGGCAGCCGAAGCCGCCGGCTTCGACTCGGTGTGGCTGATGGACCATCTCGCCGCCCCCGCGGGGCCGCACCACGACACCCTGGAGGGCTGGACCACCGCGGCGGCCCTGGCGGTACGCACCGACCGCATCCGCATCGGCCACCTCGTCACCTGCGACCCGTTCCGCCATCCGGCGGTGCTGGCCAAGATGGCCGCGACTGTCGACGTGCTCAGCGACGGGCGGCTCGAGCTCGGCCTGGGCTGGGGATCGGTCGAAGCCGAGCTCGAGACGTACGGCATCGACGCGGGAGGACCGGCCGTACGCGCCGCCCGCCTGCGCGAGACGCTCGAGATCCTGCCGCTGATGTTCGCGGGCGAGCCATTCGACTACGCCGGCGAGCACTTCCGACTCGCGGACGCGATCGGGCGACCGGTCCCGGTTCAGGCGAAGGTGCCGGTGCACATCGGCGGGGCGGGGCCGAAGCTGACGATGCCACTCGTGCGCGACCACGCCGACTGGTGGAACTGCCCGTCATACGCGATCGACCGCCTGGGCGACCTCCGGGCCGAGGCGGGCGGGGCACGCGTGTCGGCCCAGCACCCGATCGCGCTCGCACCCGACGACGCGTCACGCTCCGAGGTGATGGCCGTCGCCGAGCGCCGGTTCGGTGCCTGGGGTGGACTCGTCGGCGGGACCGCGGCCGAGGTTGCGGGGGCACTCAGCACCGAGGTCCGCGACCACGGCGTCGCGGGCTTCGTCGTCCAGCTCACCGACTTCGGCGTCCCCGAAACGCTCCACCGCTTCATGGCGGAGGTCGCGCCCATCGTGCGCGACGCGGCCCGTCAGTAGCCTGACCCCGTGCCCTCGATCTTCAGCAAGATCATCGCCGGCGAGATCCCGGGGACGTTCGTGTGGAAGGACGATCGCTGCGTCGCTTTCCTGTCGATCGCGCCGATGAAGCCCGGGCACACGCTGGTCGTGCCGCGCGAGGAAGTGGACAACTGGATCGACCTCGATCCCCCGCTCGCGCAGCACCTCTTCGCCGTGGCCCAGACGATCGGGAAGGCGCAGCACCAGGCGTTCTCGCCCCGGCGCGTCGGGGTCATGATCGTGGGCGACGAGGTGCCGCACACCCACATCCACGTGGTGCCGATCAACTCCGCCGGCGAGCTGTCGTTCGCCCACGCCGACCCCGACCCGCCCGAGGGCGCGCTGGACGCCGCTGCGACCAAGCTGCGGGCCGCTCTCCGCGACCAGGGCGCCGAACACGTTTCGGACTGACCGGGTTTCGGGGCCGTCGCGGCGGGGAACAACGCGGGCATGCTGACGCTGATACTCGTACTCGCGGTGGTCGCGGTCGTGGGCTACCTGTTCTTCTCGCGCACCAGCATCTTCCACCGCGGGACCATCACCCGTCGCTGGGGTCGTCGCCTCTAGCCCCTGCGCATCAGGCAGGCGCGGTACCTGGGCAATACGCTGCGCCGCGTGGAACAGGGCTCGGAGTGGGTCAAGCGCGACGCCGCCGTCGTGTGGCACGGCTTCACCCAGATGGCCGCGTACGCCGACAACGCGCCGATCGTCATCGACCACGCCGAGGGCCACGAGCTCGTCGACGTGGACGGCCACCGGTATATCGACGCGATCTCGTCCCTGTGGGTGAACACGCTGGGCCACCGCGTGCCCGAGCTCGACGAGGCGCTCCGCGAGCAGCTCGACCGGGTGGCGCACACCACCTTGCTCGGCAACGGCAACCGGGTCGTGGTCGAGCTGGCCGAGGCCCTCGCCCGGGTGGTGCCGGTCGACGGGCCCCACTTCCTCTTCGCCTCCGACGGTGCCGCCGCAGTCGAGCAGGCGCTGAAGATCGCGTTCCAGTACTGGGCGAACCGCGGGGTCGAGGGACGCTCGAGCTACCTCGCCTTCGGCGGCGCTTACCACGGCGACACCATCGGCTCCCTCTCGGTCGGCGCCGGCGGGTTCGGGACAGACGTGTTCGACCCTCTGCGCTTCCCGGTCGTACGCGCTCCCGGGTTCGGTGAGTCGGGCTGCTTCGAGACCACGGCGGCGATGGTCTCGGAGCACGCGTCCGAGTTGGCGGCGGTCGTAGTCGAGCCGCTCGTGCAGGGCGCGGCCGGGATGCAGCTGGCGCCGCTCGACGCGTTCGCGACGTTGGCCGACGCCTGCCGCGACCATGACGTGTTGCTGATCTGCGACGAGGTCGCGACCGGGTTCGGTCGCACCGGCACGCTGTTCGCGTCGGAGCAATGCGGACTCCGCCCCGACCTGCTCTGCCTGGGCAAGGGCCTGACCGCCGGGTACCTGCCCCAGTCGGTCACGGTCGCGAGCCAGCGGGTGTTCGACGCGTTCCTCGGTCCTGATCTCGGCGAGCGCACGCTCTACCACGGCCACTCGTACGGCGGGAACGCGCTCGCGTGTGCGGTCGCGCTCCGTCACCTCGAGTTGCTCGAGGAGCGCGACGTGCTCGCAAACGTGCGCACTCGGGCGGCGCAGCTCGGCGAGCTCCTTGATGCGCGCGTCGCCCCTTTGCCCGCGGTCGGTGAAGTCCGCCGGCGCGGCCTCATGGTCGGCGTCGAGCTCGCGCCGGCCGTCGACGGGTTGCGGTGGGGTCGGCGGGTGTGCGCGGCCGCGGTGGCGCGCGGGGTGCTGTTGCGCCCGCTGGGCGACGTGGTGATCGTGATGCCACCGCTGACGATCACCGCCGACGAGGTAACCCGCATCGTCGACGTGCTGGCCGCCGCCATCACCGAGGTGACCAGCGCTGAGGTGAGCACGTGACGTGGCGCGAGTGGGCCGCGGCCGAAGGGCGGGAGATCCGCTCGGCCCATCGCTGGCGCGAGCCCCGCGACTTCGACGCCGCCGGGCCCGAAGGCAAGCTCGCGCCCGACGGACGGCCCGTCGTCTCGTATGCGTCCAACGACTACCTCGGGCTCACCCAACACCCGGACGTGGTCGCCGCCGCCCACGCCGCCCTCGACCGTTGGGGGACGGGATCGGGCTCGGCCCGCCTGATCGTCGGGTCCCGGCCGGTGCACGCCGAGCTGGAGGCGGCGCTGGCCTCGTGGAAGGGGACCGACCGCGCCGTCGTGTTCCCAACCGGCTTCGCCACCAACCTCGGCGTCCTCACGACGTTCGGCGCGCCGGGCGTCGTCGTGTGCTCGGACGAGCTCAACCACGCGTCGATCATCGACGGGTCGCGGCTGAGCCGCGCTCGCGTCGAGGTGTACCGCCACGCCGACGTCGACCACCTCCGGCATCTCCTCGAGGCCGCGCCGGCGGGCGAACGGCACGTCGTGGTCACCGACACCGTCTTCTCGATGGACGGCGACCTCGCGCCGGTGGACTCATTGGCCGAGTTGTGTGCCCGGCACTCTGCCCTGCTCGTGCTGGACGAGGCCCACGCCGTGCTCGGGCCCGACCCCGACCTCGCCGGCCGCGACGTGCTGCGCGTGGGAACGTTGTCGAAGACCTTGGGGGCGCTGGGCGGGTTCGTCGCCGGCCCCGCTCCGCTGACGGAGCTGGTCGTGAACCGGGCCCGCTCCTACGTTTTCACCACCGCGCCGACTCCCGCCGACACCGCCGCGGCGCTGGCGGCGGTGGGCGTGGTGCGGTCGTCGGAGGGCGAGGCGCTCCGGGCACGTCTTCACGACCACGTCGAGCGCCTCCGGTCCGGGCACCCGTCCCCCATCGTCCCGGTCGTGCTCGGTGACGAAGCGCGCACGCTGGCGGCGGCGGCCACGTTGCTGGAGCAGGGAATGCTCGTACCCGCCATCCGGCCCCCCACGGTGGCGCCGGGCACGTCGCGGCTCCGGGTCGCGCTGTCGGCCGCTCACACCAGCGCGCAGATCGACGCGCTGAGGACCGCGCTCGCCGACCTATGACGAATCGCCCGCGGCAGCTGGTCGTCGTCACCGGCACCGGCACCGAGGTCGGCAAGACCTGGTTCGCGGCGGCGACGGTCGCCGCGCTGCGGGAGGCCGGGGTTCGCGTCGCCGCCCGCAAGCCGGTGCAGTCGTTCGAATCGGGCGCCGGTCCCACCGACGCCGACGTGCTGGCGGGCGCGAGCGGCGAGCTCCCCGACGAGGTGTGCCCACCCTCCCGGTCGCTGGGCGTGCCGATGGCGCCGCCGATGGCCGCCGAGTCGCTCGGGCTACCGCCGTTCACGGTCGCCGAGCTCGCGGCCGAGATCGGCTGGCCGCCCGGCATCGAGGTCGGCGTGGTGGAGGGCGTGGGCGGGCCGCGCTCGCCGCTGGCCGCCGACGGCGACACCGTCGACCTGGTGGCGGCGTTGCGACCCGACGCGGTCGTGCTCGTGGCCGACGCCGGTCTGGGCGCCATCAACGCGGTGCGGCTGTCGGTCGCGCCGTTCGACGGCCACGAAGTGGTGGCCGCGCTCAACCGCTACGACGAGACGGATGACCTCCACCGCCGCAACCGGAAATGGCTCTCCGACCACGCCAGAGTCGAGGTCGTCGTGGCGCCGGACGCGCTGGCCACGCGGCTCAGAAATTGAGGCGGGTACTCGGTGGCCCGCCCTCTAGCGGCAGGGCGGCCGATGTGATCGCGTAGGCGGATGACCCCGCCGCTCACCGTCGGCATCCCCCGCGAGATCAAGGATGGTGAGCACCGCGTCGCGGCCACCCCCGACGGCGTCCACGAGCTCGCCGCCCACGACGTGCCCGTGCTGGTGGAGGCGGGCGCGGGCGCGAACTCGCGCATCGAGGACGACGAGTACGAGCGGGCGGGCGCGGCGTTGGTGCGGAGCGGAGCCGAGGTATGGGAGCGGGCCGACCTCGTCCTCAAGGTCAAGGAGCCGCAGGCGGAGGAGCTCGCGCTGCTGCGGCCCGGGCTGGTTTTGTTCACCTATCTGCACCTGGCGGCGTACCCGCAGGTCGCCGAGGCGCTGCTCGAGCGCAAGGTGACCGGCATCGCGTACGAGACCGTGCAACTCGAGTCGGGCGCGCTCCCGCTGCTCGCACCAATGAGCGAGGTGGCGGGACGCATGGCGCCGCAGATCGGCGCCCACTTCCTCGAGCGCGAGCAGGGCGGTCGGGGTGTGCTGCTGGGCGGCGCGCCCGGCGTGCGACCGGCGCGCGTCGTGGTCCTCGGCGCAGGCAACGTCGGCTGGAACGCGGCCTGGATCGCCCAGGGCATGGAGGCCGAGGTGCAGCTGTTCGACAAGGACCTCGACCGGCTGCGCTGGGTCGACCAGATCCACAAGGGCCGAATCATGACGCTGGCGAGCACCCGGGGTGCGGTCGCCCGTGCGGTCGCCGACGCCGACCTCGTGATCGGGGCGGTGCTCGTGCCCGGCGGACGGGCGCCGGTGGTCGTCACCGCCGCCATGGTGCAAGGGATGCGCCCGGGCACGGTCGTCGTCGACTGCGCCATCGACCAGGGCGGCTCGATCGAGGCGATCCACGAGACGACCCACGCCGAGCCCGTCTACGAGCAGCACGGCGTCCTGCACTACGCCGTCGGCAACATCCCCGGCGCCGTCCCCACGACGTCGACCTACGCGCTCACCAACGCCACCCTCCCGTACGCGGTCGAGCTCGCCACCCAGGGGGTCGCCGAGGCCGTCGGGTCCGATCCCGAGCTCGCTGCGGGCGTCAACACGGCCGCCGGCACGGTGACGAACGCGGCGGTCGCCGACGCCCTCGGCCGCCCGGCGACGGCGCTTTCAGAGGTGCTTGCGGGCGTGGGCTGACGGGTACGTTCCGTGGTGTGGACGTAGCCCCGGGCACCATCGCCATCTGGTCCGACATCGGGTGCCCGTGGGCCCATCTCGCGGTGCACCGCCTGCACGAGACCCGAGCGCGTCTGGGACTCGAGGACGCGGTCGGGTTCGAGCACCGACCGTTCCCGCTCGAGCTGTTCGACGAGCGGGTCACCCCGAGGAAGACCCTCGCCGCCGAGGTTCCGGTGGTCGGCGCACTCGCCCCCGAAGCCGGCTGGCAGGAATGGGATGCGCCCGAGTGGGAGTGGCCGGTGACGATGCTCCCGGCGCTGGAGGCGGCGCAAGCGGTCAGCGCTCACGACGTGCGCGCCGCCGAGGAGCTCGACCGCGCCCTGCGGGTCGCCTTCTTCGGCGAGTCGCGGTGCATTTCGATGCGCCACGTGATTCTCGAGGTCGCGGCCAAGTGCGACCGCGTCGACGTCGACGCGCTCGCGGGCGCGCTCGACGACGGCGTGGCCCGACGGACCGTGATGGCGCGCTTCGACGAGGCCACCCGGAGCGACGCCGTGAAGGGCAGCCCTCACCTGTTCCTGCCCGACGGGACCGACGCCCACAACCCCGGGATCGAGATGCACTGGGAGCGGCCCCCGGGGCAGGGCTTCCCCGTGGTCGACCACGACGACCCTGGGATCTACGAGGATCTCCTCCGCCGCGCCGCCGGCTGAGTGGGCCGCCTCGGAATCGAACCGAGGACCTGCGGATTAAAAGTCCGTTGCTCTGCCAACTGAGCTAGCGGCCCGCCCGCGATCGTACGGCCGCAGTGGAGGGGACGCTCAGGGGCATTCCTCACGCACGTAGTCGGAGACGGATTCGAACGCCTCGGCGAGCGCCAGGGCCTGCTCCTCGTCGGCCACGAACGAGATGTCGCCCTCCCGGAGCTTCTGCACCGCCTCGTTGAGACGATCGACGTCGTCGCTCACCGGGCCCGGGGCCGTGTCCGCCAGCTCCTCGTACACGACCCCGAGGCGGTCGAGCTGCTCGCGGGTCACCTCCGGGCTCAGCAGACTCTGGTCACCGAGCTGGGTCGCGGTCGCGCAGAACGCTTCGCGGTCGCCGCCGTTGCTCCCGCCACAGCCGAGGGCGACGGCCGTCAGCGCGACCGCCGCCACCCAGCCGAGTTGTCGATCTTCTCGAATGCCCTGACCACCTTCTCGCTCGGCACGAACGCCTCGTTCCGCTGTTCCGGATCGCTGAAGTCGATGCCGGCCAGGCTGCATCCCCGGTCACGGGCGACTGCCGCGTTGCCACTCAACGTGGCGCGGAGCCTACCGGCGTCGAAGTCGACGGGGAGGCCGTGCTGGTACCATGCGATGCCCTCGGTGGAGGCGAGCCCCCATCGTCTAGTGGCCCAGGACGCCGCCCTTTCAAGGCGGTAACGGGGATTCGAATTCCCCTGGGGGCACCCGGCGCCGGTCGTGTCACACTCTCGGCGTCACACCACGGTCCGGTGGTGCAGTCTGGTCAGCACGCCGCCCTGTCAAGGCGGAGGTCGCGGGTTCAAGTCCCGTCCGGACCGCTCGGCCGGGTAGCTCAGTTGGCAGAGCACGCGCCTGAAAAGCGCGGGGTCGCCGGATCGACGCCGGCCCCGGCCACTCGTGCGGGGGGTTCCGCCCCCCGCAACCCCCCGAGACGTCAGACGCCGCCCCGGGGTCATCACGCTTGCGCTCGATCCCCCAGCGCGCGCCTCAGGGCGTCTCGACGCCCTCTTCCACCTGCTCGAGGAACTTCTTGATCTCGACCGCTCGGAACCGGCGGTGGCCGCCGAGGGTCCGGATCGCCGAGATCTTCCCGGCACGGGCCCAGCGGGTGACCGTCTTCGGGTTCACCCGGAACATCGCGGCGACCTCGGACGGTGTGAGTAGTGCGTCCTGGTCGGGGTTGCGCTCCATCTTCTCCACCTACTCTCTCCGGGTGCGCTCGATGCACCCTCGTGTCCCTTTTCGACGTTCAACGTACGGTGCGCGCAGTCTGAGGGCCATAGCCCGTTGGAATCATTGCCCGCGCCCGGAAGGACTAGTCCCGTTGAAGCAACGTGCGCGTAGTTAGTCGGTGGTCGACCGGAACTCAGCCGGCGAGCGTGACCCGGCCGTCGCCGGCGACGAGCTCGCCCACTTCCCACGCGTCGTGGCCGGCCGACCTCAGAGCGTCCACAGCCCGATCCGGGTCGCCTCCGACCACCGCGATCATCCCGAGCCCGAGGTTGAAGGCCGACTCCATCTCGGCGGCGGGCACCGCGCCGGCCGCCTGGACCTCGGCGAAGATGCGGGGACCGGGCCAGGAGCCGCGCCGGACGACGGCGTCGCAGTCATCGGGCAGGACCCGGGCCAGGTTGGCGGGGATGCCGCCCCCGGTCACGTGGGCGAAGGCGTGGACCTCGACCTGCTCCCGGACCGCGGCGAGGGCGGGCGCGTAGATCTCGCTCGGGCGCAGCAGCTCCTCGGCCAGACTGTGGTCGGCGCCGTCCCACGCGGGGCCGTCGAGCTCGCGGCCGGCCTGGTCGAGCAGGGCGCGGCGGGCGAGCGAGTACCCGTTGCATCGAAGTCCCGGGCTGGCGACGCCGACCAGCCGGTCGCCGGCGGCCACGCCCGCGGGAAGCAGGCCGTCGCGCTCGGCCACACCGACCGCGAACCCCACCAGGTCGAACTCACCCGGCTCCATCAGGTCGGGATGCTCCGACATCTCGCCGCCGAGGAGCGCGCAGCCGGCGTGACGGCACCCAACGGCAACCCCGGCGACGATCTCGTCCACGGTCTCGGGTACGAGCTTGCCCACCGAGATGTAGTCGAGGAAGAACAACGGCTCCGCGCCGGTCGCGGCGACGTCGTCGACCGACATCGCGACGACGTCGATGCCGATCGTCTCGTAGCGGCCGGCCAACCGGGCCACCACCGACTTCGTGCCGACCCCGTCGGTCGACGCCACCAGGACGGGGTCGCGGTGGCGCAGCCCCGCCAGCGAGAACAGCCCCCCGAACCCGCCGACACCGCCGATCACCTCGGCCCGGAACGTCGAGCGCACGTGCGTCTTGATCAGCTCGACCGCCTTCTCGCCGGCGGCGATGTCGACCCCGGCGTCGGCGTAGGTCAGGGGCTCCTGGTTGCCGCCGGGGTCACGCCGCGTCACGAGGTCGACGGGTGCGGCGACTCGGCCGCGCGCGGCACCGGCGACGGCTCGGCGCCGTCCTCCTCGAGCACGTGCTTCGAGTCGATGTCGGGCACAGGGACCGGGTACTCGCCCGAGAGGCACGCGGTGCAGAACGACTCCGGCAACGCGCCGGTGGCGGTGAGCAGACGGTCGAGGTCGAGGTACGCCAGCGAGTCGACTCCGAGGAAGTCGCGGATCTCACCTACCGACATGTCGGCAGCGAGGAGCTCCGATCGTTGGCCGGTGTCCATGCCGTAGAAGCAGGGCCAGCGGTAGGGCGGCGACGAGACCCGAAAGTGCACCTCGGCCGCGCCCGCCTCGCGCAGCATCGACACGACCTGGCGGGTGGTGGTGCCGCGGACGATCGAGTCGTCCACCACGACGAGGCGCTTGCCCTTGATGTTCTCGGGCAGCGGGTTGAGCTTGAGCCGCACGCCCTGGCCCCGGAGCTGCTGGCTGGGCTGGATGAACGTCCGGCCGACGTAGCGGTTCTTCACCAGCCCGTCGCCATAGGGAATACCGGCCGCCCGGGCGTACCCCTGGGCGGCCGGGATCCCCGACTCGGGGACCGGCATCACCATCTCGGCGTCGACCGGGGCCTGGCGGGCGAGCTCCTCGCCCATCCGTTGGCGGGCGGCGTGGATGCTCTGGCCGTACAGCTTGGTGTCGGGCCGGGCGAAGTAGACGAACTCGAACAGGCACAGCTTCGGCGTGGCCTCGGCGTAGCGGCGTTCCCGCACGCCGGCGGCGTCGATCACCACCATCTCGCCCGGCTCGATGTCACGCACGAAGTGGGCGCCGACGATGTCGAGCGCGGCGCTCTCGCTCGCGAGCACCCAGCCCCCTTCGATACGCCCGAGCACGAGCGGGCGGAACCCGTGCCGGTCGCGCACGCCGATCAGGTGGGCGTCGTCCATGAGCACGAACGTGAACGCGCCGGCAAGGTCGGGCAGCACGTGCTCGAGCGCGGTCTCGAGGTCGCGCCCGTCCGACCGGACTTCGGGCGCGTACGCCCGAGCCAGCAGCTCGCCGACGAGATCGGAGTCGGTCGTCGAGTCGGCGAGGTCCTGCGCCGCCGCCATCCCGGGGAGCATCCCGAGGCTCTCGGCGAGCTCGGCGGTGTTGGTGAGGTTGCCGTTGTGCCCGAGGGCGAAGCCGGCGTCGCCGACCGAGCGGTACACCGGCTGGGCGTTGCGCCAGTTACTCGTGCCGGTGGTGGAGTAGCGGACGTGCCCGATCGCGAGGTGGCCGTCGAGGGGCGCGAGGCGGCGCTCGTCGAACACCTGGGTCACGAGCCCCATGTCCTTCACGACGGTGACGGTCTCGCCGTCGCTGACGGCGATGCCGGCCGACTCCTGGCCCCGGTGCTGGAGGGCGTAGAGGCCGAGGTAGGTGAGGTTGGCCACCGGATGTCCCGGTGCGTAGACGCCGAAGACGCCGCAGGCCTCGCCGATGTGGAGGTCCATCTCCTGGCCCAGTATCCCATGCGGGCGCCGAGGCGCCCTTCAACTACCGTCCCGGCTCGTGACTGACCACGACAAGGGCTTCTGTATCTGGTTCACCGGGCTGTCGGGCGCGGGCAAGAGCACGATCGCCGAGGTCGTGGTCGAGGAGCTGCGCCGCCGGGGTCACCGGGTCGAGCTCCTCGACGGCGACGAGGTGCGCCAGAACCTGTCCAAGGGCCTCGGGTTCTCGAAGGAGGACCGCGACACCAACATCCGCCGCATCGGCTGGGTGGCGGCGGTCCTCGCCCGCAACGGCGTCGTGGCGGTGACCGCGGCGATCTCGCCCTACCGCGACATCCGCGACGAGGTGCGGGGCCAGATCGACCACTTCGTCGAGGTGTTCGTCGACACGCCCATCGACGTGTGCGAGGAGCGCGACGTCAAGGGTCTCTACGCCAAGGCCCGCAGCGGCGAGATCCCGGAGTTCACCGGGGTGTCGGATCCCTACGAGGAGCCACTGGCAGCCGAGGTCAGGGTGGTGACCGACGACCGGGAGGTGACCGCGTCGGCGGCACAGGTGCTCTCGTACCTCGAGGACGCCGGCCTCACGCACCCCGGCCCCGCGCCCCGACACGACTGAACACTTCGTGATTGACCTCCACAGTCACTCGACTGTCTCGGACGGGACCGACACGCCCGCCGCGGTGGTCGCACTGGGCGCGGCCGCGGGTCTCACCGCCCTGGCGCTCACCGACCACGACACGCTCGACCACCTGCCCGAGGCGCGCGCGGCCGCAGCCGAGCACGCGCTGCGCCTCGTTCCCGCCTGCGAGATCTCGTGCGAGCTCGGCGACCGGGCGCCGGGGACGATGCACCTGCTCGTGTACTTCGTCGACGAGACGCCCGGCCCACTCCAGGACCGGCTGGGCGAGCTCCGGGCCGGGCGCGCCGACCGCAACCAGCAGATCGTCGACTGTCTACGCGCCAACGGCATGGACGTGACCCTCGACGAGGTGCTCGCGCAGGCGGGCGAGGGCTCGGTGGGCCGGCCGCACGTCGCCCGGGTGCTCCTGGAGAAGGGGTGCGTCGGGTCGATCCAGGAAGCCTTCGATCGTTGGCTGGCCAAGGGACGCCCCGCGTACTTCGAGCGGGTGCGCCTGAGCCCTGAGGAGTCGATCGAACTCGCCCACGCGTCGGGGGGCGTGACCGTGATGGCGCACCCGTCGTCGCTCGACCTCGAGGACGAGGCGCTGGAGGAGTTCGTGGCCGGGCTCGCCACCACCGGCATCGACGGGCTCGAGTGCGAGTACGGGCGCTACTCGCCCGATGAACGCGCTTCCTACCGGGAGCTGGCCGGGCGGCACGGGCTCGCGGTGACCGGCGGCTCCGACTACCACGGCGACAACAAGCCCGACCTGCGGGTCGGGACCGGGCGGGGCGACCTCGCCGTGCCCGACGAGCTGCTCGACGTGCTGGAATCACGGCGGCCGTAGCGAGCGAGCGGTCGCGGCCCGGCCACCCCGATGG
>JACDBD010000137.1 GCA_013695115.1 Actinomycetota bacterium
CGTCGCGTTGTGGGCGGCGGTCCTGCTCCACCACAACCGGCGGAGGTGCGCCCGGCGTGGACGTCGGTGGCGGCTCGCCCGCGTGCGCGACGCCGGCGCCGAGGCCCGTGGTCCCGAGGGCGACCGATGTGAGCATCGAGACACCCACGGCGCGGTCGATCCAGCGGCGGGCGCCGGGGAGCAGCGCCCACCCGACGGCCCGGGCTGCCGCGGGGACTCGTGTGAGCTGGGCGACCGCGTAAACGACGGTCGACACCAAGAGCCACCACGCACCCGCGAGCGCGGTGAGGCGCAGCGCGCCTGCCACTACCTCTTCGGGTGACGCCGACCGCAGCCAGCCGCCGGGGTCGGTGCCGGGACCGCCGAGGCCGTCGACTCGTCCGAGGCTGTCGAGCACTGCGACCGCCAGCGCCTCCGCGGTCAGCAGGGCGAGGAGGGCAAGGACGCGGCGGGCCATATGGGCACGTTAAAGCGCTCCCTTTAGCCTGTCAATGCCTCAGAGGGTCTGAAGTAGTGTCGAGCGGGATCAGTCGAGCTGGAGGGGCGGGTAGTACCGCTCGGGGCCGAGGCGCTTGATGTCGCTCAGCCAGTCGCCGTCGTAGTCCTCGCTCGGCCCCTGCAGGCCCGGGTCGAGGAGCTCCCAGGCGTTGCGCTTGTAGGTCCAGTTGTCGGGGTGGAGGCGGTGGGCCTCGCGGAAGTGGGCCCGGGCGTCCGACTCGTTGCCGGCGTGATGCAGGCGCTGGCCCAGCTCGAAGCGGGCGGCCGCCTCTGCCTCCGCCATCGGGCGCGGGGCCGAGCGGCGGGTCACCTCGTCGGGGGAGAGCGCGTACGGGCTCTCGGGGCCGCGCGCGACCCAGTCACGGAGCGCGCCCACGTACCGGTCGGGGTCGTAGCGGGGGATGTGCTTGACCTGCTCGAGCATGTCGCGGACCGGCTCGGGCCAGTCGTCCTGGATCTCGACGTCGGCCCACTCGGAACGCTCGATCACCGCCGGCTCGGCCGGGCGCACGATCCGCCCGTCCTCGTCGACCCAGACCGCCATGGGCACGTTCACGATCCCGAGCAGCTCGTCGAGCGCGTGGGCGGTGTCGACGAGCTGCGGGTGCTCCGCCCCCGACCCCTCGATCCAGGGGCGGGCGGCGTCGACCTCGAGGTCGAGCGCGACGGTCACAACCTCCAGATCGGGGTAGAGCTCCTCACGCAGCCGCTGCCACCCGGGCAGCGAGGTTCGACAACCTCACCACGACGCCCACGCCGAGATGACCAGCTTCCGGCCTTGCAGCGACGCGAAGTCGAAGGGGTGACCGTCGACGTCGGCGAGCACGATCGGGGGGAGCTCGGCCGACTCGAGGACGTGGCCGCCGCTCTCGGGGCCGAGGGCCCACAGGCCGTGCTTTTCGTCGTGCACGACCGGCATCCGCAGCCGCTCGGCGACGGCTCGCACGTCGACCGAATCGTTCGGCGCGGATGCGAAGGGAACGCACCGGTCGTCGCGACACAGCCCTTCGGGCTTGAGCGACCACCCGGTCTGCTCCTCGAGCTCGGCCGGGGTGAGCTCCAGCCGGTCCAGGATCACGCTCTGAGGGTAACCGCCCCCTGCGCAGCCGGGGGTGGTACGTTCCGCCCGGTTTCTGCGGGCTCTCTCCGAAAGGGGTACGGGGATGGAGATCTTCGACGGCAGCGAAGGCTTCGAGTTCCTGTTCCGCTGGCTGCACATCGTCATCGGCATCCTGTGGATCGGGCTCCTCTACTACTTCAACTTCGTGCAGGTGCCCTCGTTCGCCGAGATGGACGGCGGGGCCCGCAACAACGCCATCGACAAGCTCGCGCCCCGCGCCCTGTGGTACTTCCGCTGGGCGGCCGCCCTCACGGTGCTCACCGGGCTGATGATCCTCGGGTTGATGCGGGGTGGGACGGACAACGATCTCAGCTATGGCTTCACGAGTGACTACTGGGGAACGCTCCAGGGGACGAGCATCGTCACCGGCGCCGTGCTCGGCATCATCATGTTCCTCAACGTCTGGCTCGTGATCTGGCCGAACCAGAAGGTCGTGATCGCCAACGCCCGCAACGTGAGCGCGGGGGGACAGGCCGACCCCAACGCGGCCGCGGCCGGTAGGAAGGGACTGCTCGCCTCGCGCACGAACGCGCTGTTCTCGATCCCGATGGTGTTCTTCATGACGTTCACGACTCACTTCTCGGGCAACTTCGACAGCACCGGCGGGCGCGTCGGGTACGCCATCGTCTTCATCGTGGTCGTCGGGTTGCTGGAGGCGAACGCGCTCGGCCTCATCGGGGGTAATGGCCCTGGGGCCTTGCGCTCGTACCTCGAGACGGTGCCGAACGTGGTCATCGCCGGCTTCGTGCTCTGGGCGGTGCTCTACGTCGTCGGCTGGGAGATTCTTATCGGGACGCCCTGACCGGGCGGCGTCTCACAGCCCGATCAAGTCGGCGACGTGGCCGCGGTGATCGGCCGCGGTACCGAACAGGGCCGCCCCCGCCCGCACGCGGCGCACGTACAGGTGCATGTCGTGCTCCCACGTGTAACCGATCCCGCCGTGGATCTGGATGCCCTCCTTCGCGAGGAGGCGGGCGCACTCGCCCGCGGTGGCCTTGGCGCTCGCCACCGCCAATGAACGGCGGTCGTCGTCCTCGGCGATGGTCAGGGCGGCGAAGTAGCCGGTCGCCCGGGCCCGCTCCAGCGCGATGAGCATGTCGGCAAACTTGTGCTTGATCGCCTGGAACGATCCGATCGGCACGCCGAACTGCTCGCGCTGCTTCGCGTAGTCGAGCGTGACGTCGAAGATCGCCTGGCAGGTCCCGACGGTCTCGAGGGCGAGGGCGGCGGTGGCCTCCTCGACCGCCCGCTGCAGCGCCGCCGCGGTGGCCGGGCCGGGCTCACCGAGGACGCGGTCGAGTGACAC
>JACDBD010000138.1 GCA_013695115.1 Actinomycetota bacterium
GGAGCGTGGAGCGCCCGGTCTCAGGCCGGGCGCTCCACCTTCAACTTCGGGCTGCGCTCGGCCGGCAGGCTGTCGTACAGATCGGCCACGAGGTCCTTCTTCACCACCCGGTAGTCGGGGTCGTCCCACCGGTTGCGGAACTGGTAGGGTTCGTCCTCGACCCGGTACAGCTCACCTTCGGTGCCGTCGTACTCCACCGACGACTCCGGCGTGTGCCCGCCCAGGTTGAAGTTCTCCAGCCCGTTGGGCTCGCCCTTGGTGCTGCGCTCGTAGGCGGTGCACAGCCAGCCGTCGCGGTAGATCGACCGCAGGTGCATCCCGTAGCCGGGGAACTGGCTGTCCCATTCACACAGCATCCGCTCCCGGCTCGAGCCGGGAGCGCTCGGTAGCGCGTCGCCCTGCATCCAGTCCGCCGACGAAACGCCGGCGATGTCACAGAGCGTGGGCGCAAGGTCGACGTGGCCCACCGGCTCGCTCACTTCGGCGGGAGCAACGTTCGCCGACGGTGCCGGGCGCCACACGAACGGCAGGCGCATGAGCGCGTCGGTGTGGAACGGCCCCTTGTACACGAACCCGAAGTCCCCCTGGAGCTCGCCGTGGTCGGTGGTGAAGAAGACGTCGGTGTCGGCGTCCCAGCCCCGCTCGGCGACGCGTCCGAGGACGCGGCCGCAGGCGTCGTCGATGAGCTCGTTCATGACGTGCGCCATCGCGTTGATCTCACGGATCTGGTCGTCGGTGAGCGCCCCGGGCTTGAACCGGCCAGGGCCACCCTCCTGGTTGCGCCACGTGCCCTCGTACCAGGCGAGCCAGTGCGCCGGCTTCTGGGCCAGCACCTCGCGGATCTCGTCGGGCGAGCCGGGGTGGCCGGGCGGAAGGTCGAGGTCGCGCCAGTTCACCCGGTGCAGCTCCGACGCCGGCGGATCCCACGGGTGATGCGGGTCGGGGAACGACATCCACACGAACCAGTCCTCGTCGTCGGCGAGCGAGTCGAGGTAGGCGATCGTGCGGTCGGCGATCCAGTCGGTGTGGTACCACTCGCGCGGGACCGGGTTGATGGTGGTCTCGGGCGCGCCGGTGTCGCCGCCGCTCTCGGCCGAGAGCAATCCCGCGAACCCCTCCTCGGCGCCGGGGTGCTCGCGCAGGAGCCACTTGCCGTAATGCTGGATGGGGTTGCCGAGCACCGCCGCGGTGTGCATGGCCAACTCGACATGGTCGAAGCCGCGCATCGGGCCGGTCGAGTCGGAGTCGGCGAGCGCGTTCTCCTGCCACTGGTGCTCGAGGTCGAAGCCGGGCTCGAAGTGAGCCTTGCCCAGCAGCGCGGTGCGGTAGCCACCCTCCTTTGCCAGATGGGCGGCGACGCTGGGGGCGTCGACCGGGAGGGGTACGCCGTTGGCGAACACCCCGTGGGTGCGCACGTACTGACCCGTCAGCATGGTGGAGCGCGCCGGCATGCACACTGTGTTCTGGTTGTACGCCCGCCGGTAGTTGATGCCCGACGCCACCAGCGCGTCGACGACGGGCGTGCGGGCGATCTCGCCGCCGTTGCAGCCGAGCGAGTCGTGGCGCTGCTGGTCGGTTGTGATGAAGAGGATCTTGCGGCCCATTAGCGTGCTCCGATCCGGTCGACGACGGGGGAGCAGGCGACGACGACCGTCCGCTCGAGCCCGCTCTCGCGGTGTTTGTGGGCCTCGTCGTACTCGGGTGTCGTGACCATCTCGATGAACGCCTTGCGGCTCGGGTACTCGACCAGCAGGACCTGGTCCCAGTCCTCGGCGGGATCGCCGATGAGGATCTGTCGCCCCCGGCCGGCCCACAGCACCTTCCCGCCTTGCGCTTCGATCATCTCGACCGCGGCATCGCCGTAACGGCCGTACGCGGCTGCGCCCGATCCGCTGCCGTCGGAGGCCTTCGCCTTGAACTTGAGCAGATTGAGCATCACCACCGGCCCGTCGTCGCGCGCCTGGGCCAGGTGCTCGAACTGCTCGCGGTTGGGCGTGATCCGGGTCATCGGGGGCGTCAGGAGCCCCGCATCAGTGGCTCAAAGCGCTGGAGCAGGCCGTCGACCCCCGAGCCGTGGAGGGTCATGCCCCC
>JACDBD010000157.1 GCA_013695115.1 Actinomycetota bacterium
TGGCGACGATCGCCCCGTGGGCGCGCCCCCAGTCCACGACCGCGGCGAGCTCACCGGCCGGGGTCGACGCGCCGGTCGGGTTGCACGGCTCGTTGAGCCACAGCACCAGCGCCCGGTTGGCGTCGTCGGCGCTGACCTGGCTGACGTCGAGGCGCCACTGCTCGTCGACGGGCACAGGCACGGGGCGTAGCCCCGCCAGCTGGGCGCCCATCTCGTAGGTCGGGTACGACACCGCCGGGTAGAGCACGGTGTCCCGCGCCGGGTCGCGCAGCGACAGCAGCCGCGGGATGGACGCGACCGCCTCCTTCGTCCCCACACAGGCAGCCACCGCCTCGGGAGGGACGCTGACCCCGAAGCGGCGCGCCATCCACCCGACGGCGGCCTCGCGCAGCGCGGGGGTCCCGACCGAGGGCGGGTAGCCCGCCGACCCGGGCCCGGCGGCCCGGAGGGCCGCGAGCGCGACCTCGGGGACGGGATCGATCGGGGTGCCGATCGATGTGTCGACGCTCCCGCCAGGCACGGCGGCGGCGGTTACCCGCAGCTCACCCAGGCGGTCCTGGGGGAACGTGGGGGGAACGAAACCGGTCATGTCGAACCGAGCGTACCGGCGCTACCCGACGACAAAGTCGGCAAAGCGCGACACGTCTTCCGGGGGGATGCGGGCCCGCACCCGCGTCTCGCGGTCACCGTGGATCTCGACCAGTACCTCTCCCTCGCGGTGCAGCGCCGCCATCACATCACCACGCTCGTAGGGCACCGCCAGCTCGACGATCCGATCGAGCGCTCGCAGCCGTTCGGTCAGGACCTCGCGCAGCTTGTCGACACCCTCACCGGCGGCCGCCGAGACTGCGACCGAACCCGGGTGGTCGGCGAGGATCTCGTCGACGGCATCGGGAGCGGCGGCGTCGAGCTTGTTCACGACGAGGAGCTCGGGCAGGTCGGCGGCGCCGATCTCGCGCAAGACGTCGCGCACGGCCTCGATCTGCTGTTCGGCAGTCGGCGCGCTCGCGTCGACGACGTGCACCAGCAACCGGGCGTCGACGACCTCTTCCAGCGTCGACCGGAACGCCTCGACGAGCTGGTGGGGCAGCTTGCGAACGAAACCCACGGTGTCGGAGAGCAGCACCGTCTCCCCCCCGGGGAGTCGCAGCCGCCGCGTGGTCGGATCGAGCGTCGAGAACAGCTGGTCCTCGACCAGGGCGTCCGACGCGGTGAGGCGATTGAGCAGCGTCGACTTCCCCGCGTTCGTGTACCCGACGAGCGCCACGGTCACCATCTCACGGCGCCGCCGCGCCTTGCGTTGGGTGCCGCGGGTCCGGGCCAGGCGCTTCAGGTCGTCCTCGAGCTTGCGCACCCGGCGCTGGATGCGACGGCGGTCGACCTCGAGCTGGGTCTCCCCCGGTCCCCGGGTGCCGATGCCGCCGGCCTGCTGGCTCAGCTCGACGCCCCGACCCCGCAGCCGGGGAAGCCGGTAGCGGAGCTGGGCCAGCTCGACCTGGACCATGCCCTCCTGGCTGGTGGCGTGCTGGGCGAAGATGTCGAGGATCAGCGCGACCCGGTCGACGACATCGCGGCCGAAGAGCTTCTCGAGATTGCGCTGCTGGGCCGGGGTCAGCTCGTCGTCGAAGACGACGACGTCGGCGTCGAGCCCGTCGGCGAGACCGCGAAGCTCCTGCGCCTTGCCCGAGCCGATGTAGGTCGCGGGGTCGGGCTTCTCACGCCGCTGGAGGATCGACTCGACCGGTTCGGCGCCGGCGGTGTCGGTGAGCAGCCCCAGCTCCGACAGGCTGGCCTCGGCCTCGTCGAGGCTGCGGGTCCCCGACCCGGTGCCGACCAGCAGCGCCCGCTGGTGGACGACCCCGAGGTCGACCTCGGTAGCGGTGAGTCGGCGCCGCTGGCGCCCGCCACGCCGGGCCATCAGAGCTCCACCTCGGTATCGAACACGTGAACGACCGGTCCGTGCAGCCGGACAGTCTCGCCCAGCTCGACCCGGTGCTCGCCACCCGGCACCCGCACGACGACCTGCTCGCCGACCAGGCCCCGCCGGTGCGCGACCGCAGCAGCCGCGCACACACCGGTGCCGCACGACAGGGTCTCGCCCACGCCCCTCTCCCAGACCCGCATGGTGAGCTCGTCGGTCCCCGTGACCGCGACGAACTCGACGTTGGCGAGCTTCGGGAACCGGTCGTCGTGCTCGAGTCGGGGACCGTGCTGGGTGACGCGAGCTTCCCCGGGATCGTCGACGAACAGGACGAGGTGGGGATTGCCGATCCCGACCGCGTCGCCGCCGTAGGTGACGCCGTGAAAGGTGGCTTCGAGCTCGAACGGGCTGGGTGCATCGAGGGGGATCTCGGCCGGCTCGAACGTGACCGGCCCCATGTCGACGGTGGCGCCGGTGACGTCGCCGTCAGTGTCCAGCTCGAGCTCGACCTCGCGCCGGCCGGTGTAGGTGTCGACGACGAGGCGTTTGCCGTCCCCGAGCCCGGCGCGGTTGGCGACCCAGGCGAGGCAGCGGATGCCGTTGCCGCTCATCTCGGCGCGGCTGCCGTCGGTGTTATAGAGCCGCATCGTGCAATCGGCGCCGTCGCGCCCGGGAAGGACGACAATGAGCCCGTCGGCACCCACGCCCCGGTGTCGATCGCAGACGCGCGTGGAGAACCCGTCGTCGACCTCCTGTTCGGATGAAAGCATCGAGACCAGGAAGTCGTTCCCGGCGCCGTGGAGCTTCGAGAGCCGGATGGTGGTCATCGCGACCAGCTTGCCAGCAGGGCGGGCCGGACCGATGCCGGATTCTCCCCCGCTCCGTACCAGGTGATACGGGGATCGCGGCGGAACCACATGCGCTGCCGGCGGGCGAACGAACGCGTCCGCCGGGTCGCGGTCTCGAGCGCGGCGTCGACCGACGGCTCCGCGCCCTCGAAGTGCGCGAGCAGCTCCTTGTAGCCGATCGCCTGGCCGGCGGTGCGCGACAGGCCGCCGTTGCTCCCGGCGAGGCGACGCACCTCGTCGACCAGTCCCGCCTCCCGCATCGCCGCGAACCGCCGGGCGATTCGACCGGCCAGCACCGCCCGCGGCAACCACACCCCTGCCATCCGCACCGGGAACGCGGTCGGGCCGAAGCTGCCCACACCGGAACCGAAAGACGAGAACGGCTTCCCCGTCAACCGGATCACCTCCAGGGCTCGCACGATCCGGCGGGCGTTGTGGGGATCGATGCGGGCGGCGGCATCGGGGTCGAGCTCCGACAGCTCGGCGTAGGCGGCGGCGACACCACCGGGCTCGCTCGTGCCCACCTCGAGTTCGGCCCGGAGCTCGAGGTCCTCGCCGGGGAAGCGCAGGTCGTCGACCACCGCCTGGACGTAGAGGCCGGTGCCGCCGACCAGTAACGCCCGATGCCCGCGCGCCTCGATCGCGGCCACTGCCTCGCGCGCCGCCGTTTGGAAACGCGCCACCGACCAGTCCTCGGAGGGATCGGCGACGTCGATGAGGTGGTGCGGGACCGTCGCCCGCTCCGCCGGCGTCGGCTTGGCGGTGCCGATGTCGAGGCCCCGGTAGACCTGCATGGAGTCGACCGAGACGATCTCGATGTCGCCGAGCGTCCGGGCGAGGTCGAGGGCGAGTTGGGTCTTGCCCGACGCAGTCGGCCCAACGAGGGTGAGATGCGTGGCGCTCACACCGCCGTGACGGGAATCCGGACCTTCGTCGGCCGCGGAGCCACGGTGGTCGCGACGTGGTCGCCCCGGAGCCAGTGGGGCGCGGCGCGGGTCACCCGCACGTCGGCGTACGTGCCGGGCCGCGGGGGATCGGTCGGATCGCGCGGCACGAAGTGCACGAGCTTGTTCTGGCGCGTGCGGGCCGCCAGCACCGCCGGATCGGTCTTGGACGGCCCGTCGACGAGCACTTCCTCGACTCGACCGACCCGGGCCTGGTGGCGGACGAGGGCATGGCGTTCGACGTGTTCGGTCAGGCGACGCATCCGGTCGCGGACGGCATCGGCCGGAACAAAGTCGTCGGACATCCCGGCGGCCGGGGTTCCGGGCCGGGGCGAGAACACGAACGTGTAGGCGGCGTCGTAGGCGGCCTCGTCGAACACCTCGAGGGTGCGCTCGAAGTCGGCTTCGGTCTCGCCCGGGAACCCGACGATGACGTCGGTCGTCACCGCCAGATCGGGTATCGCCGCCCGCGCCGCCGCCAGCCGGGCGAGATAGCGCTCGGCGGTGTAGCCGCGGTGCATCCGGGCGAGCGTCTCGTTGCTGCCGGCCTGGAGCGGCAGGTGCAGGTGCTCGCACACCGCCGGGCACTCGGCCATGGCCGCGATGGTCTCCGGGCGCAGGTCCTTGGGGTGGGGTGAGGTGAACCGGATGCGCCGAATGCCGTCGACGGCGTCGACCGCCCGGAGCAGGTCGGCGAAGCGGGGGCGATACTGGCCGGCCCCGAGGTCACGGCCGTACGAGTTGACGTTCTGGCCCAGCAGCGTGATCTCGCTCACGCCGTCGGCGACGAGCTCCTCGACCTCCCGCACGATGTCGCCGAGGCGGCGGCTGACCTCGCGTCCCCGCACGATCGGCACGATGCAGAACGCGCAGGAGTTGTCGCAGCCGATCTGGATCGTGACCCAGGCGGAGTGGGCGACATCGCGGCGGGCCGGCAGCGCCGACGGGTACGCCTCGTGCTCCTCGACGATCTCCACGATCGGGCCCTCCCACCGGGCCCGCTCCAGCAGCGCGGGCGCGTCAGCCAGGTTGTGGGTGCCGAACACGACGTCGACGTGCCCGGCCCGCTGCACGACGAGCTCCCGGTCCTTCTGGGCGAGACATCCACCCACCGCGATCTGCACTTCGGGGCGCTCGGCCTTGAGCGCCTTGAGCCGGCCGAGGTGCCCGTAGAGCTTGTTGTCGGCGTTCTCGCGAATGCAGCAGGTGTTGAGGACGACGACATCGGCGGCTTCGACGTCGTCGGTCGGCTCCATACCCTCCGCGCTCAGCAGGCCGGCGATGCGCTCGGAGTCGTGCTCGTTCATCTGGCATCCGTATGTGCGGATGTAGAAGCGGCGCGGCGTCGGGCCGGGCGAGCCGGACATGGACACAGTCTCCCACGGCAGAGCGACAAGTAGCCTCCCGCCATGCGCGCCGGGCCCGAGTTGCGGACCGATCGCCTCGTGCTGCGGCGCTGGCGCGACGGGGATCGCGGCCCGTTTGCCGCGCTCAACACCGATCCGGTCGTGATGGAGCATTTTCCCGGCCCCCTGAACCGCACGAAGAGCGACGACTTCGTCGACCGCATCGAGGCCGGCTTCGAGGAACGCGGGTACGGGCTGTGGGCGGTCGAGGTCTCCGACGTCGCGCCGTTCATCGGCTTCATCGGTCTGAACCCGGCGACCTTCGACGCGCCGTTCACACCCGCGCTCGAGGTCGGTTGGCGGCTCGACCGCGCCCACTGGGGACAGGGCTACGCGACCGAGGGTGGCCGGGCCTCCCTCGAGTTCGCCTTCGGTGAGCTCGGGGTCGACGAGGTCGTCTCGTTCACCACCGTTCGCAACGACCGTTCGCGCCGGGTGATGGAGCGACTTGGCCTGCGCCACGATGGGGACGGCGACTTCGACCACCCGAACCTCCCGCACGGCCACCCCATCCGGCCCCATGTGCTGTACCGGATCGACCGGGCGGCGTGGGAGTCGAAGGCTTGATCGACGCGCTCCACGTGTCCGTGGTCGGGTTCGTGGCCATCCTGATCGCGATGGTCATCGGCGCGACCGTGCAAGGGACGGTTGGCTTCGGCCAGAACCTGGTCGTGGTGCCGGTCGTCGCCTTGCTCGTGCCGGAGGCGTTACCGGCGGCGCTCGTGTTCGCGGGCACGCCGATCACGATCGCGATGGCCGTGCGCGAGCACCACGGCATCGACCGGCGCGGTCTCGCATGGATGACGGCGGGACGGGTGCCCGGGACCCTGGCGGGCCTGGTCATCGTGGCCACCCTCTCCGCTTCGGCGCTGGGCGCGTTGGCGGGTGGCGTCGTGCTCGTCGCGGCCGTGGCCAGCGCGATCGCCCCGCCGTTGCCTGCGACCGCGCCCGCCGCGCTGGTCGCCGGCACCGCGTCGGGTGTGTTCGGGAC
>JACDBD010000175.1 GCA_013695115.1 Actinomycetota bacterium
CCGCCAAAGAGGTGTTCGTATCGAACAACCCCCAGGCGGGGATGCAGGCGTTCATGGCCGGTAAGGTGAAGGTGCAGGGCGACATGGCCAAGCTCATGGCGTCGCAGCAGCAGGGCGGGAACCCCAAACTGCAAGAAGCGATCCAGGCCGCGACGGAGTAGCACCGCGCATGCCCCTCTTCATGGACCGCCACGACATCGCGGACGCCACCGCGGAGGAGGTCGCGCTCGCCCACGCCCAGGACGTCGAGATCCAGGAGCGCTACGGCGTGCGCTACGTCACGTACTGGCACGATCCCGAGGAGGGATTCGTCTTCTGCCTCGCCGAGGGCCCCGGCCAGGATGCCATCGAGGCGGTCCACCGCGACGCCCACGGCATGGTCGCCAACAAGGTCATCGAGGTCGACTCCGGGATGGTGCGCCACTTCCTGGGCCGGATCGCTGAGCCAACCGTTGGGGAGCCGTGGGTCGAGACCGCGTTCCGGGCGGTGCTCTTCACCGACATCGAGGGATCGACGAACCTCACCCAGCGGCTCGGCGACGCGAAGGCGATGGCGGTCCTCCGCACCCACGACGAGATCGTTCGCGGGCTGCTCAGCCACTACAGCGGTACGGAGGTCAAGCACACCGGCGACGGCATCATGGCCTCGTTCACCTCGGTTGCGCGTGCGCTCGAGGCCGCCATCGCGATCCAGCGCCGGATGGACGAACACAGCCGTGACGCCGAAGTCCCCTTCCGGATCCGTATCGGCGTGAGCGCGGGAGAGCCCGTCACCGAGAACGACGACCTGTTCGGTACCGTCGTCAACCTGGCCGCCCGCCTGTGCGCGTCCGCTGAGGCCGGTGGGATCTGCGCGTCGAGCGCGGTGCGCGAGCTCGCGTCGGGAAAGGGCTTCGCACTCGACGATCTCGGCTCAGTCGAGCTCAAGGGCTTCGACGAGCCGGTCCGGATCTTCGGCGTGCGCTGGAGCGAGTGACGAATCCGCCTGCTCAGCGCTCCACCGCGTAGAGCTGCCACTCGCCGGGGACGCCCTTGAGCTGGTGAGCTCCGCGGTCGGCGAACTCGAGTCCGGACCCGGCGACGAGGTCGACAACCGTGCGCGAGACGAGCACGTCGCCAGCGCCGGCGAGCGCGGCGACGCGTGCGCCGAGGTGGACGGCGATGCCACCAACGTCGTCGCCCCGTAACTCGACCTCGCCGGTGTGGACACCGGCGCGTGATTCGAGCCCGAGCGCGCGAAGCGCGTCGCGAATCGACCGCGCGCACCGCACCGCTCGAGCGGGCCCGTCAAACGTCGCCAGGACCCCGTCACCAGTCGACTTCACGAGGCGACCGCGGAACTCATCGACCTCCTGACCCACCACGCGGTCGTGCTCATCGAGCAACTCACGCCAACGCCGGTCGCCGAGCCGTGAGGCCAGGGCCGTCGATCCGACCAGGTCGGTGAACACGACCGTCGCGAGGACGCGATCCGGCTCGGAGGGCTCGCGCCTGCCGGTCACGAACTCGCGGATCTCGGCGAGCACCACGTCGGCATCCCCGACCCACGGCTCGTGGTCGGCGCCGGGGAGCTCGACGAGCCGAGCCCCGGGGATCTCGGCGGCCGCGTACCGGCTGTACCCGACATTGACCCAGAGTTCGTCGACGCGATGGATCGCCAGCGTGGGGACGGAGATCGTCGACAGGATCGGCCCCACGTCGAGTCGGCGGTTCTGCCGCATGAGCGCCTTGGCCCGGTCGGGGCTTGCGCACAGTCGCCAGTAGCGCGCGTACCACCGCCGCATACGCTCGTCGCCGGCGAGGCTGGGATTGATCAGCTCCAACCCAGCCCCCGTTCCCCACGCCTCGTCGACGCCGGCCTCGAAGGCGTCGAAAACCTCCGGAGCCCAGGCCCACGGGAACTGCTCCTCCAGCACCGGGAGTAACGGGCTGAACATCACGAGCGCCAAGACCCGCTCGGGATACAGCGCGGCGAACGTCGCGCACGTCGAGCCCCCTTCGGAGGATCCGAACAGCACGGTCGACTGGCTCCCGGCGGCGTCGAGCACGGCAGCGAGATCGTCGGTGCGATGCTCGACCGTGATCGTGTCGTCCCAGGCGTCGGACGTACCGACCCCCCGCCGGTCGAACACGATCAGCCGGCTGAACGCAGCGAGGCCCCTCAGGAAGTGGCCCGCCGCCGGGTTCTCCCAGAAGACGTCGATGTTCGACAGGAAGCTCGGGGCGTACACGAGATCCGGAGGACCCTCGCCCACGACCTGGTACCCGATGCGAGCGTCGCCGCTCTTGGCGTACCGGGTCTCGGGGACATCGATCACGGATTCACCGCGTACAACCGCCACTCGCCGGGGACGCCCTTGAGCTCGTGAGCTCCGCGGTCGGCGAACTCGAGTCCGGACCCGGCGACGAGATCGACCACCGTGCGCGACACCAGCACCTCGTCCGGTTCAGCCTGGTCCACCACCCTGGCCGCCAGGTGCACCGCGATCCCGGCGACATCGTTGCCGCCGAGCTCCACCTCACCCGTATGGAGACCGGCGCGGACCTGTAGGCCGAGCCCGCGCAACGACTGGTGGATCGCGCCCGCGCAGCGGATCGCCCGGGCGGGACCATCGAAGGTCGCAAGCGCGCCGTCTCCAGTCGATTTGACGTAGGTCCCCCGCGCCCGTTCGACCTGCTGACGGACCACGGAGTCGTGGCGGTCGAGTAGCTCCTTCCATCGGCGGTCACCGAGCTCGGATGCCCTGCCGGTCGAGTCGACGATGTCGGTGAAGAGGACTGTCGCGAGGACACGGTCGGGCTCAGGCGATTCGCGCACGCCGGTGACGAATTCGCTGATCTCGGCAAGCACCGCCTCGGCGTCACCGAGCCAGGGCTCGTGGTCGGCACCGGGCAGCTCCACGAGCCTCGCCCCCGGGATCTTGGCGGCCGCGTAGCGGCCGAACTCGACTGTCATCCACGTCTCGTCCGTGCGGTGGAGGACGAGCGCCGGAACCGAGATCGAACCGAGGACGGGGCGGATGTCGATCTGCTGGTTGAGCCGGAACATGGCCTTCGCCCGGGCGGGACTCGCCGACAGCCGCCAGTACCGCGCGTACCATCGCCGCTCGCGCTCGTCGTCACCGACACTCGGGTTCATCAAACCCAGCGCCTCACCCGTCGCCCAGTTGGTATCGATGTTCGCATCGATGGCGTCGAAGATCTCGCGCGTCCACGCCCACGGGCACTCGTCGTCCCGGATCGACACCACCGCCGAGCTGTACAGGACGAGCGCGCGGGTACGGTCGGGGTACGTTGCCGCGAAGGTCGCGCACGTCGCACCGCCTTCGGAGGAGCCGAACAGCACCGTGTCGTCCGACCCGACGGCATCGAGGACGGCCCGCAAGTCGTCCAGGCGGTGCTCCAGCGTCGCCGGGCCCTCGGTCGAGTCCGACGCGCCGGAGCCGCGCTTGTCGAAGAGGATCAGCCGGCCGAGCGATGCAAGACGTCTGAAGAATCGGGCGATCGTTGGGTTCTCCCACGCCACCTCGATGTTCGAGACCACGCTCATCGCGTAGACGAGGTCTCGGGGCCCGTCGCCGACGGTCTGATAGGCGATCTTGGCGCCACCGGTGCTCGTGGCGTACCGGGTCTCGGGGACGTCGATCATGGTGCGCTCATGCTCGCGCCGTGGCGCCCCCGGTGTCGCGGCCGAGGTTGAGGGCGGCGAACAGCCCGATGGCGGAAAGGGCGGCGCCGAAGAGGAAGGCGGCCGAGAAGGCGCCCGCGCCGGGATGCCCCGAGGTCGTCGCTGCGGTGGTGAGCACCGCCGACATGGTGGCGATGCCCATCGCTGATCCAATCGACGCGCCCATGTTGAGCGCGCCGCTGGCCGCCGACAGGTCAGCCTCGGCCGCCTCGTTGGTGACGGTCGCGGCCGACGGCGGTGCGACCAGCCCGAGCCCGAAGCCGGAGAGCACCAGCCCCGGGAGGATGTAGAGGTACGGCGACCCGTCGGTGGTCACGGCCAGGGCGATCATCGATGCGACGATCAGCAGCATGCCGATGGTCGCCATCCGCCGGCCGCCGTAGCGGGCGGCCATGTAGCCGCCGATCGGTCCCATGATCCCCAGCGACGCCGCTCGCGGCGAGATGGCCAGCGCGACCTGATCGGTGCGGTACCCGAACAACTGGGTGTCGTGAAGCATGACCGAGGTGATGAAGAACCCGCCCATGTAGGCGAAGTTGGCGGCGAAGTTGGCCCCGACCGCGGCCGCGAACCGGCGGCGCCGCAAGTAGTTCACCGGCAGCACGGGGGCGGGCGACCGCAGCTCGACCCGGACGAACACCACCAGGGCGGTCACGGCGATCACCGCGGTGGTGACGAGCGGGAGCGAGGTCCAACCCCAGTCGCCGGCGATGCCCCGGTTGAAGACCAACAGCAGCGCGCCGAGCCCGACGATCGAGAGGACCGACCCGGTGAAGTCGAACTGCTCCTCCGTATCGCCCGTCGACTCGTGGAGCACCACGAGGCCGAGGCCGAGCGCGATCACGCTGAACGGGAACTGGCCGAAGAAGATCCAGCGCCACCCGAACGCCTCGACCACGAACCCGCCGATGATGACGCCGAGCAGAGGGGCCACCGCGATCGTGGCCGACCACCAGCCCAGGGCCTTGACGCGGTCTTCGGGTTCGAATTCCACCGCGATCAACGCGAGCGCGCTCGGGATGACCGCGGCGCTACCGATCGCAGACAGGGCTCGGAACAGGATCAGAAACCCGACGTTGGGGGCGAAGCCGCAGAACAGCGAGGCGGTCGCCGACACCGCGAAGCCCAGCAACCACATCCGGCGGCGGCCCAGACGATCTCCCGTCTTACCGAAGACCGGGACGAAGATCGACCGGAACAGGAACGGCGCCCCCACGACCCACGACAGCGACGGGAGCGAGGCGCCGAAGTCGTCGCGTATGACGGGCACCGCGGTTGTCAGCACCGTGATCGTGAGCCCGGTGGCGAACATGCCCGACAGGACGGTGACGAGGACCCACCAGCGGTACGACTCGCGCTCGTGCACGTGGCGCAGTCCCGTGGGCGCGCGCCGGATCCACCAGGGCGCCGCCTCGTAGAGCTCACCCTCGACAAGGAGGGAGGGGCGGTCCCGCGTATCACTCACGCGGCGTGGGCAACCCGCAGCTTGGCGCCGCGCGCGCTCGAGCGGACGAACCCGGCCGCCACGACCGCGGGCACCGCCACCGCCAGGCCGATCAGGTAGGCGAGGGCGAACCGTCCGTCACCCCCGCCACCGGCCTGGATCGTCGCCAGGACCTGCATCCCCGCCACCGCCCCGATGAGCGTCACCATCTGCTGGGCGGCGTTGGCCACGCCCAGGTGCTCGGGCTCCACCGCGTTGGCCGCCGACGTGATCAGCGAGGGCGACGACGCCCCGAGGCCCAGCCCCGAGAGCAACAGCGCGAGCACGACCAGCGGCACCGACTCCTGGGCGGCCGCGAGCGCGAAACACGCCATCGAGACAACGACCAGCACGGTGCCGGTGACCGCGGCTCGTCGCTCCCCGACCCGAACCGTGACATACCCCGAAACCGGGGACGACAGGCTGAACGACAACGGGCGGCACAGCATGATGAGCGAGGTCCCCGCCACCGTGTAGCCGAAGCGGTTCTGCATGAGCAGCGGGCTGACGATGAAACCGCCCATGTAGGCGAACTGCGAGAGGCTCTGGGCCAGCAACGACGCGGTGAAGTTGCGGCGGCGGAAGAAGTCGAGGGGCAGCAGCGGTTCGCGGGCCCGTCGCTCGACCCGCACGAACACGATCAGGAAGACCGCGCCCAGCGCGAGCAGCCCGCCCGGCACCGGACCGGTCCAGCCCTGGCTGCGCCCGAGCTGGAGGGCCAGGAGCGGGAGCACCGTCGCGCCCGCCAGCGCGACCGCCCCCCGCACGTCGATCGACACCCGGGGCGTCCGGGGCGTCTCGTGCAGCAGCACCGCCGCCGCGACCAGGGCGCTGAGCGCGAGGGGCACCTGGGCGACGAACAGCCACCTCCACCCGAACGCGTCGACGATCGGCCCGCCGGCCACCAGCCCGATCACCGGGGCGCCGGCGCCCACGAGCGCCCACCACCCCATCGCCTTCACCCGATCCTCAGCCGGGAAGGCGTGCATGATGAGCGCCATCGACGCCGGTCCGGTGGCCGCGCCCTCGAGCGCGCCGATGGTGCGCACGATGATCAGCGACGGGGCGTTCCATGCCAGCGCGGTGAGGCCGGTGAAGACGGTGAAGAGCCCGAAGCCGACCAGGTACACCCGGCGGTGGCCGTAGACGTCGCCGACTTTGCCGAGCAGCGGCATGCCCAGCGCGTGGGCGAGGAACGGGCCGGTGACGATCCAGGTCAGGGTGGTGGGATCGGCGTGCAGATCGCGGGCGATGGTGGGCAGCGAGACCGCGAGGACGGTGATCGTGAACCCGGCCGCGAACAGGCCGGCCAGGACCGTCCACAGCACCCACCAGCGGTAGCGGTCGCTCTCCCGCATCCGGCGCCGGAGGCGCTCGCGCAGGAGGAGAGGCCAGGCGACTGCCGGGACCTCCTCGACGCCGGAGTAGTCAGCGAGGACGGTCGGGGCGTCGCCCCCGGCGGCGTGTGGTGGGGTGGCGCGGCCGGGCGCGGTCCGGCCGGTCGTCGAGGGTCCCACTGTGCTCCGCTCCTGGCGGCGCGGCCGCGGGGGTGCGCCGCGCCGGTCCGGGCAGGCTAGTTGGCGGGTCGCTCGATCAGCCCGGGCTTTGTCGCGTCGGTGGCGGCGGTGGCGGCGAACACCACCGCGCCCACCGGGTCGGCCGAAAGCTCCCACCAGGCCTGGTGGTCGCGGGCGGCGGCCTGGGCGGCGAGGTCGGGGCCCGGCCGGCCGGCCGGGCGGCCGTAGCCGCTGCCGGGACGGACGAGTCCGGGTCGGTGGGTGCCGCCGTGGGGAGGTCGTCGCATGTCGGGAGGGTACGAAGCGACCCCCGAACGGCCAATGGCGCGACCGAGCGGTGACATGTTCATGATCACGGGTGCGAACCGGCACGAGCCGGACAGAGTGGACGCGGCATCGTGGGCGCCGCCAGGCGCGCACTTCCGCCACCGAACGCCGCGAAACCGGGGCAAACGGAATCAAGATCGGGTCTCCGGGCTAGCGCGAACTAGCCCACCCGGGGGGTGCCGCGGGTCATTTCCCGGGTGGAGTCGTCGGAGGGATGGCCTCGTTGAACAAGAGCTCGTAGATGCCGACGCCGGACAGGCCGCCGCCGACGAGGCGCATCGGCGCCTCCTGCACGGTGGTGGTGCCGGGCTGGAGCGGCAGCGACGCGTGCGAGCGCTCGGCGGAGATCTCGAAGCGGTCACCCCCGGCGACCTCGAGCGCGAGCTCGTAACCCTCGGGAACCCGCCCCTCGCCCTCGCGCGTGCGCCGGTCGGCCCGGACGATCGGGTGTACCTCGCCGCGGTCGAGGACGTACCCGTTGACGCTGACGCTGCCGGCGGCGTCGACGACGTGGAAGAGGTTGAACGCCCGCTCGGTGCCGAAGAGCCCGGTCACCCAGTGCCACTCGCGCACCCCGCTCCAGTCGCGCCATCCCCACGAGTGGTCGCGCTGACTGACGCCGTCGAATTCGATCGGATTCCCATGGAGGACGAGGTCCCCCCGGAGGGTCCCACTCTGCTCGTAGTGACCCCACGCGACCGGCTTCGGCAGCGGCGCCGCGTTGTCGGCGTAGTCGAAACACGGCCCGACCCCGTCGAACTCGAGGAACGCCTTGCTGTCGCCGTCGTCGAGCTTCAGCGTCCAGCGGCGGAGCGGCTCGAGCATCCGGTAGCCGACGCCCTCGATCGTGGTCGCGTCCCAATCGGCACTCGGAAGATGGTCGAGCTCTCGGTAGTAGCCGTAGCCGGGCACGCCGTCGACCCAGGCGATGAACAGCGCGTTGGCACCCGGCTGATTGGGCAGCACCGCCATCCGGGTGAGGAAGCACACACCCGTCTCGCGATCGAAGCCGTTGAAGTAGAGCGAGTCGCTCCAGTGAGCGTCGGCGTGCTCGACCGGATGCCGCCGCTCGTCGAGATCGCTGACGGGCATCTACCGCTTCTTGGCCGGTGCCTTCTTCGCTGGAGCCGCCTTGGCTGGGTCGGTCGCCGCGCTCGGATTCGCCTGGAGCCAGTAGTACCGGAAGATTCCGAGGGCGGCGAGCGCGAGCCAGGCCAGCGTGAGCAGCTCCTGAAGGGCGCTCTTGCGGACGCCGGACGAGTCGCCGGAGTCGAACACCCCCGGTCCGGCCAGCTTGAAGATGTTGTACGACCCGAAGCCGGCGGCGAACAGGAAGATCAGCACCGCGGTGAAGCACACGACGTAGATGTAGGCGCGGTCGGCCCGCCAGGCGGCGCTGCCGTCGAAGCCCGGCTCGGCGCTGTACTCGCGGCGACGGCGGTGGTGGAACAGGAGGACCGCCCCGGCGGCGAGCAGGGCGAGGGCGCCCTGGACGACCCCGCGCAGCACTTTGTCGTTCTCGCTCACGCCGCCGGTGTCGAAGTCGAAGTCCTCGTCCTCGAAGTCTTCGAAGTCTTCGTCGTCGAAGTTGAACTCCTCGGAGGAGTCGTCCTTGATCTTCTCGGTCAACGAGCTCACGACCGCGGTGCTCGCGATCAGCGCGGTGAACAGCGCGACGAAGCTCACCGTGACGACGTAGAGGGTGAACGTGCGCTTGCCGGTGGTGTCGATGTCGCGGCCGCCCGCCAGCACCAACACGACCAGCGCGAGCAGGCCGAGGGGCAGGACGATCGCGAACGCGAGCAGGAAGGTGAAGCCGTCGAGGAGGAACTCGCCGTCAGTCACAGCCATCGCCTCCGTGTTGGTCGACCGGAAATCTAACCGGGCCGCGGATGCGCCCACGGATGGTCACGACTTCTGGAGCTTGACCATCTCCTTCTCGAGCTCGGCGACCGTCCAGCGGTCGCCCTTGTCGATCGTCTCGGTCATGGTCCAGGGCTGGAACAGCCGGACGACGCCACCCTGCACGAAGAACGTCGTCCCGGTGAAGGGGCAGCTCTCGGTGGCGAGGTAGGCGACCAACGGCGAGACGTTGGCCGGGTCCCAGGTGTCGAACGCGCCCGGGTCATCGGGCGGCTTGACCGCGTCCTCCAGGCCCGGGGTCTGCTCGGTGAGCCGGGTGCGGGCGGCAGGCGCGATGGCGTTGGAGCGCACGCCGTAGCGGGGCGTCAGCTCCATCGCCGCGATATTGGAGAAGGTGGCGATGCCGGCCTTGGCGGCGCCGTAGTTGGCCTGGCCGGTGTTGCCGAGGAGGCCGGAGGTCGACGACGTGTTGATGATGGAGGCCTTCACCTCCTTGCCCGCCTTGGTCTGCTCCCGCCAGTAGCCGGCCGCGAATCGCGTGGGGCAGAAATGGCCCTTGAGGTGGACGTGGATAACCGCGTCCCACTCCTGCTCGGTCATGTTCACGAGCACGCGGTCACGCAGGATGCCGGCGTTGTTGACGAGCACGTGGAGATCGCCGAAGGTCTCGATGGCCGTGTTGATCAGGCGCTGGGCGCCCTCCCAGTCGGCGACATTGTCGACGTTGGCGACCGCCTCCCCGCCCATCTCCTTGATCTCGTCGACAACCTGTTGCGCGGGAGCGCGGTCGTCGCCGGTCCCGTCCATGTCACCGCCGAGGTCGTTCACGACCACCTGTGCACCTTCGGACGCGAACAGCAGCGCATGCTCGCGCCCAAGGCCGCGGCCGGCGCCGGTGATGATCGCGATTCGCCCGTCGAGCGCACCCATCTGACCTCCCGAATTTGAGAGGCCGGACCTTACCGCCGCCGGAAGGCCTGCCATCCACCGGCCTACAGCCAGGATTGCGCGGGAGCGGCGAGCGCCCCGAAGGGCGACGGCAGGTACCCTGCCGCCGAGCGAGTGCGACCTAGAGGAAAAGCGTCACCTTCTCGCCCTTCTTCACCTGCGTGCCGGGGTCGGGGTCCTGGGCCCGCACTCGCCCGCCGGGGTCGTAGTCCTCGACGTCGGGGACGAGCCCGATGGCGCGCAGCGCCGCGCTCGCCTCCTCGACGGTCATGCCCCGGAGGCTCGGCACGTCGACCAGCTCCGGCCCCTTGCTGACCACGACGGCCACGGCGGAGTCACGGGGTGCCGCCAGGCCCGCCGCGGGCTCGGTGCGGATGACCGTGCCCGCCTCGACCGAGTCGCTGAACTCCTCCGCCATCGACGCGCCGAGGCGCGCCTCGGCGAGGGCGGCGGCGGCCTCCTCGTAGGTCCGGCCCGACACGTCGGGCACTGACACCGGCGCCGGGCCGGCACTGACGATCAGCTTGATCGGTGAGTCGGGGCGGAGCTTCTCGTTGGCCGCCGGTTCGGTACGCAGGGCTGTGCTCGCGGCCACATCCTCGTTGTGCTCGGGGACGACCTCGACGACGAAGCCCTGCTCCGTGAGCAGGAGCTGGGCGGCCGCCTCCGCCTGACCGGTCACGTCCGGCACCGCCACCGGCGGTGGGCCGCGCGAGACGACGACGGTGACGGTGCCGCCGTCGCGCACCCATTCCCCCGGCCCCGGTGATTGCTCGATCACGAAGCCGGCAGGATCGTCGGACACCCGCTGCTCGACCTCCATACGCACGCCGGACTCGCTGGCGCGGTTCGCCGCACTCTCCTGCGTGAGCCCGACCAGCGACGGCGCAGCAGTCGTCGCCGCGCCCGGCCGCGCCAGCAGCAGTGCGGTCGCGATCGCCAGCACGAGCGCGACGATCCCGCCGACCACGATCGGGACGGCGCGCCGCGACCCGGGCGGGCGGTCGGCGATCAGCTCGGGCGCAATGGGCAGGGTCGCGCCGTTCGGCGCCGGCGTCTCGACGGTCTCGTCGGCGTCCTGGTCGAACACCCCGCCGGTGCGGCGGAACTCGGTCGGGTTGGGGTCGTCGACGGTGCGGCCGAGCCCGGCGAGGGTCAGCGGACCGGGCCGGGGAAGCCGGCCGGCAGAGTCGGCGATCGCCTCGCCCATCGCCCGGGCGTCGGGATAGCGCTCCGACGGGTCCGGCCGACCGGCGCGTTCCACGACGCGCCCGAGGGCGCCCAGTTCGTCGGGAGCGACGATCGGCTCCTGCGTCCGCGCCGCCAGGGTTCCGAGGGGGGTGTCGGCAGCGAAGGGCACGCGGCCGGTCACCGACTCGACCAGCACGAGCGCGAGCGCGTAGAGGTCGGCGCGACCGTCGAGAGGCACGCCCGTCGCCTGCTCGGGGGCGGCATACCGGGCGGTGCCGACGACGGCTCCGGCCGGCTCGGTCCAGCTCGCCTCGGCCAGGGCGCGGGCGAGACCGAAGTCGGCGACGCGCCCGATCCCGTGCTCGTCGAACAGCAGGTTGGCGGGCTTGATGTCGCGGTGGACGAGCCCGCGCGAGTGGGCGTAGTCGAGCGCCGAGGTGACCTGGCGGCCGATGTGGGCACCCTGCGACGGGGTGAGCCGCACGCCCCGGTCGAGCATCGAGCGCAGGCTCCCGCCCGCGAGCAGCTCGAGCACCATGAACGGGACCCCGTCCTCGCCCCAGTCGTAGACGGCCATGACGTGCGGGTGGTGCAGCGACGCCGCCAGCTGGGCCTCGGTCCGGAACCGGCGGAGGAAGCCGGCGTCGTCGGCGAGCGCCGGGTGCAGCACCTTGACCGCGACCCGACGCCGCAGGCGCACGTCGTCGGCGATGTAGACGCGACCGCCTCCGCCCGCGCCGATGGACGCGAGCAGGCGGTACCGGGACGCCAGGACGCGACCGGCCAGATCGGCGACGCTCATGGTCATGTCCTGCACCACGCTACCGGCCGCTCCCGAAGGCGCCGCGGCAGGGGCCGGCAGTTAGCGTGGCCGCAATGTCGAACGGCATCCTCGGACGCCACCCGGGACGCGTCCTCGTCGTGGTGGCCGGCGTCCTCGTCGTGCTGAACCTGATGTACCTCATCGGGCGCGAGCAGAACAGCTCCGAGCCCGGAACGGACACGCTGCCGACCTCAGTCCAGAGCGTGAGCCCGGAGCCGGGGACGCAGGCCGACCGGCGCATCACCGTCTCGGTCGACCTCCTCGATGGGCTCACCGGTGGCCTCGACATCGACGGCGTGTGCATTCCGCTCGACCAGCTCGACGGCGAGGACTCCCCGACAGCGACGTTGACCTTCCAGCCTCAGGACGGATACGTCTTCGAGGAGTTCGAGCCCGGGACGCACACCGTAACCGTGTACTACCGGAGCAAGACCGATCCCGCCCCCGAAGACGACTGCGACGGCTCGTTCGAGGGCGTCAGTACCTACGGCTGGCGCTTCCGCGCCACCGCCTGATCAGAGCGTCAGCACCGCCGCACCCCGCACGGCTTCGGACGCGATCGCGGCGAGCGCGTCGTTGGCGTCCTCGAGGGGGAAGGTCACGTAGGAAGCGCGCACGCCCGCGTCGTCGGCGAGCGCCATGAACTCCTCGGCGTCGCGCCGGGTCATGTTGGCGACCGAGCGCAGCGAGCGCTCCCGCCACAGCAGGGCGTGGTCGAGCGGCGGGATCGTGGTCATGTGGATGCCGGCGAGCGCGACCGTCCCCCCGGGCCGGATCGCTCGCAGCGCGACCGGTACCACCTTCCCCGCGGGCGCGAACACCACCGCCCGGTCACACTCGTCCGGCGGAGCGTCCTCGATCCCGCCCACCCAGCTGGCGCCCAGCTCGCGCGCCAGCGCCCGATGGGTCTCGCCCCGGGTCATGACGACCGTGTCACAGCCCCAATGGCGCAACACCTGGAGTGCAAGGTGCGCCGAGGCGCCGAACCCGAGCAGCGCGACGCGCTCGCCCGGTTCGACCTCGGCTCGCCGCAGCGCGCGGTAGCCGATGACACCCGCGCACAACAGCGGCGCCGCCTCGAGATCGGAGACACCTTCAGGCAGGCGGACGGCGAAGTCCTCCGGGACGATCAGTGCGTCGGCGTACCCGCCGTCGACCGTCCAGCCGGTGAACTCGGCGGCTTCGCAGAGGTTCTCCTCGCCGCGGGTGCAGAACCGGCACACGCCGCACGCACGGTGCAGCCACGCGACACCCACGCGTGCACCGACACGGAGCCGGGTGCACCCGGCACCGACCGCGTCGACCACGCCGACGGCCTGGTGGCCGGGGATGATCGGGAGCCGGGGGAGGTCGAGATCGCCCTCGGCGACGTGCAGGTCGGTACGGCAGCAGGCGCAGGCCGACACGCGCACCCTCACGTCGCCCGGGTCGGGCTCGGGATCGACGCGCTCCTCGAGCACCAGCGGCTGCTCCCCGATCGGAGCGGCCCGCTCGAGAACCTGCGCCCTCACCGCCCTACGCGACCACGAACGTCGCGTTGCCTTTGATCGCGGTGCCACCG
>JACDBD010000179.1 GCA_013695115.1 Actinomycetota bacterium
GTGACCGCCAGCGGCGAGAGCCCCGCCAGTGGGCGTACCCGACGCTCGCTCAGAGCCGGACGGAGGAGCAGGGCCAGCGCACCGAGCACGATCGCGCCTTCGAACGCGGTCGCGGCCACGTCGGCGAAAGCCACGTCCTCGGGAGTCCAGGCGTTGGGCCCGACCGGGACCCCCCAGACGCGGGACACCACCCATGTCGCGATCAGGGCTGCATTCACGAGGATCGCCGCGACGAACAGCTTGCGCGATGGGCGCAGCACGATCGCCGCTGCCCACGCGAGCTGGAGCCACGCGGCCACGGCGAAGAACACGCCGTGCTTCCAGGAGAGGCCGAAGTGCCCGCCGCTGACCGCGAAGTGAATGGCACCGGCGCCGAGGGAGAGCGCGGCGAGCGCCCACAGGAGGTACCGGCCGAGCGTCTGGTCACCCGGAGACGCGGGCGGGCGCTTTCCCGATCTCTCGGGTTCAAGCTGTCGTTCGCGCGTCGTGGTCGGGCGCTCGAGCGTCGCTGTCATCAGTCCCCCCGTATGGGCTCCGCGGGGTGCCGTCTGTGCACTCCGTGTGCAATTACTGTACCCCGCCCACCCGGGATTGTCACCTCCGGCCCGCCTGTCCCCCGCCTGGGTGAAACTGGAAGCTCATGTTCTTGGCCCAATCCAGGTTCTCGTGAAGAAAGAGCGCCGACAGCGCGACGACGAGCACAACGTGGCTGGTCGCGACGGCGGCGGTCATGCCGGCGGGGAGCCGAGACAGGGCCAGGGAGAGGAGCGAACCCGCGGCCATGAGGAGCGCGACCACAGCCCCGAGGGGAAGATGGCGCCAGGCGATGTGGAGGGAACTCCAGGGCGAGCGGCTCGACGGCGAGGTCTTGGAGATCGGCGGCGGGAGCGGTGCCATGGCCGCGGAGCTGCTGCGCAAGTGCCCGGACGTGCGCCTCACCCTCACCGACTACGACGAGGTGATGGTCGGCACCGCGCGCACCCGGCTAGGTGAGTTCGGTGAGCGTGTGAGCGTGCGGCAGGCTGACGCGACGCGACTCCCCTTCGCCGACGCGTCGTTCGACACCGTGGTCTCGTTCATCATGCTGCACCACGTGATCGACGGGGAGGCCGCCGTCGCCGAGGCCGGTCGCGTCCTGCGACCGGGCGGCCGACTCATCGGCTACGACCTGCTGGCGAGCCGACCGATGCAGCTGCTCACCAAGCCGAGGGCTCGCGGCAACGCATGATGCGTCTGGACGAGCTACGGCGCGAGCTGCGGCGGCTGCCGGTGCTCGGTGCGGTCGGGCGCAGTCTCAGCGGATTGACGGTGCGGTTCGCGCTCGACAAGCGCTAACCGGCGGGGTTCGAGTAGATCCGAACGGGGCGGACGAGGGCGGCGGTGTGGCGCTCGGCCTCCATGACCTCGTCCATCCCGCCCCAGTCGTCGGCGGTCCCACCGACGGCGGCGGCGTAGACCTCCCGGCGCAGTCGGCGCATCCGATCGGGATCGACTCCGTCGAGCGAATCGTCGGGGCCGGCGAGATCGGTGTCGCCCTCGACGGCCACCCACTCCCAACCCGATCGGAACACGACCGTCACCCGCGGCCGCACCCGTAGGTTCGTGAGCTTCCTCACCGCCCCGCGCATGACGAAGCCGACGACCGGCTCGCCCGTCACCGGATGGTCGAGAACCCCCGCGTTCACGATCGAGGCCTGGGCCGACCCGTCGGGCCGGCTCGTGGCCACGACCGCGAGCCCGTCCTCCCGGGCGCCCAATGCGCGCGCGCGATCGAGCAGCTGAAAATCCACCTCAGGGCCGGTCAAGCGTGGGCATCCTACGCGTTCGCCGGGTAATACTTTCCTACACTAATTAGTTGAGCGAAGTGATGACCGAACCCGACCTCCCCGAACGCCCCCTGGCCGAGCGACTGCGGCTGGTCATCACCCGCCTGGCTCGCCGACTGCGCCAGCAGGCGGAGGCCCCGATCTCGCCCACCCAGTCGGCCGCCCTGGCCACGATCGAGCGCCGCGGCCCGCTGACCCTGGGTGAGCTCGCCGAGACCGAGCGGGTCCAGCCCCCGACTATCACCGCGGCAGTGGGCCGCCTCGAGGAGCAGGGCCTGGTCGAGCGTCACCGCGATCCCGACGACCGCCGGGTGACCCGGGTGCAGGTGACTGATGCCGGGAGGAGGCTCCTGGCCGAGACACGCTCGCGCACGAGCGCGTACCTCGAGCGCCGCGTCGGTGAGCTCTCCGGCCGTGACCGCGCCACGCTCGAGCGGGCCGCGGCCATCCTCGAGCGTCTGCTGGAGGACCAGTGAGGCGACGGCTGCGGCGGGTGACAC
>JACDBD010000184.1 GCA_013695115.1 Actinomycetota bacterium
CGCCCGATGAGGTCGTTTTGAGCCGAGATGCTGACCCATTCGCCGGCCGCCATGCTCACGGCGCCGGCGACGGCTCCGGCGATGCCAGCCAAGCGAACGATCGAGGCCGAAGCGCCACCGCCGGCGAAGCCGATGATCAGCGACACGTTGGACACCAGTCCGTCGTTGACGCCGAACACGGCGGCGCGGGTCAGCCCACCGGATACGGAGCGGTGGCCGGGGTGGGGGTCGCGGCGCGGCACCCCTTCAGGCTAGGCGCAAGGCGCAACTACAGTGCCGTTACCGAGCGCTCGACAACGAGGTCGGGGGCAGGATCGGAGAGTCATGCAGGTCCATCCCGAGATGGCCGAAGCGCTGGACCGGCTGCGCGAGCTGGCCGCCGTGCGCCAACCCGACGACCCGCTGCTGCGGCAGTTCCTGCCCCGGTACTACTCCGAGCTGCCAGAAGGCGAGGTCGACGACCGCAAGCTCGACGACGTCTACGCCGTGGCTGTCGCCCACTACGCGCTGGGTCGGGTGCGCGCGCCGGGGGAGACGGTGACGCGCGTCGTGTCGCCCGACCAGGAGCGCGACGGGTGGCGCTCGGCCCACTCCGTACTGCTCGTCGTGGCCGACGACATGCCCTTCCTCGTCGACACGATGCGCATGGTGCTGGAGCGGCGTGGTCTCGGCATCCACCTGCTCGTGCACCCGATGCTCACCGTCGAGCGCGACTCCGCCCATCGCCTGACGGCTGTCGAGTCCGACGGCGGCGATGGCGGGCTGGTCGAGGCCTGGACCCAGATCGAGATCGATCGCACCGACGCCGCCACCGGGGCCGCTGTCGAGGCCGACGTGCTGGCGGCGGTCGAGGACGTACGCAGAGTGGTGGCCGATTTCGTGGCCATGCGCGAACGGATGGAGAGCCTGGCGGAGGTGGACCCGATCCTGCCGTGGCTGGCCGGCGGGCAGTTCGTGTTCCTCGGCGCCGCCGACTACGACCTTGACAAGGGCGGCACCGTTGTGTTGCGCGCCGGCACCGAGCTTGGTCTGGCGCGTGGTGACGAGCGGGCGGCCCATCCGCGTCCGATGCCCGGCCAACGGGCCGTGGTGATCGCTCGCACCGACGACGCCGCCAGGGTGTTTCGCGCCGATCGCCAGACCGTCGTCGCCGTACGCCCAGCGGGATCGACCATCGAGCACCGATTCGTCGGTCTGCTGGCGACCAACGCCTATCGCGTCAGTGTGTTCGACGTGCCGACCGTCGGTGAGGCCGTCCGCCAGCAGCTCGGCCTCACCGAGGCACGCCTCCACTCCCACTCCGGTCGGGCGACACGCACCGTGCTGGAGAGCTTGCCGCGCGACCTGGTGCTGGAGCTGGAGCCGGAAGCGCTGGGCCGACTCGTAGGGGACATCGTCGGGTTGCAGGAGCGCCAGCTGGTACGCGTGTTCGAGGTGCCCGAGCCGGTCGGGCCGTGGGTCACCGTGCTCGTGTACCTGCCCCGCACCCGTTTCACGGCCGAACTCCCCGAGCGGGTGGCCGACGCCGTGGCCCAGGCCTACGGGGCCGATAGGCGCACGTTCGAGCCGTTCCTGGGAGCCAGCTCCCTGGCCCGCATCGCTGTAAGCGCGCGCCGGCCTGCCGGCCCGCCGCGTGCCGACCTCGATGCCCTCGCCCGTCTGATCGACGAACGGTCCACGTCGTGGCCCGACCGGTTGCGGGCGGCGCTCGGAGCCGAACTCGGTGAGGAGCGCGGGCGAGCGCTGTACGAGCAGGTCGGCGCCTACGCGCCGGCGGCTTACCGCGCCGCTGTCGTGCCCGAGCGGGCGGTCGGCGACGTGCGTCGCATCGGCTCCCTGCTCGACGGTTCCGCCGAGCTGACGACGTCGCTCGGCCACGACATCGACTCCCCGCCGGGAGAGTGGCGCTTCCGTGTCTACCGGCGGGGCTTGCCGGCGGCGTTGTCAGAACTGTTGCCGCTGCTCGATCATCTCGGCCTCCAGGCCCTCGACGAGCAGCCCTACACGTTCCGAGCTGGCGACGAGCGGGTGTTCCTGTACGACATCGGGGTGCGCGTGCCGGCCGGCGTCGAGCTCGACGAGCGGCGCCGGGGCGAGCTGCAGCAGGCGTTCGGCGACCTGGTGGCGGGCGATGTCGAGAGCGACGGGTTCAACCGTCTCGTGCTGCAGGCCGGCGTGACGGCCCGCGAGGTGTCCATCGTGCGGGCCTACGGCAAGTACCTCCGCCAGATCGGGTTCGCCTTCAGCCAGCAATACATCGAGGACACCCTCGGCCGCCACCCCAGCCTGGTGGCCGATCTCGTCGCCCTGTTCCACGCCCGCTTCGACCCGGCCGTCACCGATCGCGACGCTCGCCAGGCCGTCCTCGAGGAGCGTCTCGCCGCAGCCCTCGACGCCATCCCGAGCCTCGACGACGACCGCATCTGCCGCATCTTCCTGACCCTGATCCGGGCCACGGTGCGCACGAACCACTACCGGGCTCGGCGGGCCATCTCGTTCAAGCTCGACCCGGCGGCGATCCCCGAGCTGCCGCTGCCCCGGCCCCGCCACGAGATCTGGGTGTGCGGCCCACGGGTCGAGGGCGTCCACCTGCGGGGCGGCTCCATCGCCCGCGGTGGGCTGCGCTGGAGCGACCGGCGGGAGGACTTCCGTACGGAGGTGCTTGGTCTGATGAAGGCGCAGATGGTGAAGAACGCCGTCATCGTGCCGACCGGAGCCAAGGGCGGGTTTGTCGTCAAGCGGCCACCGGCCGACCCTGAGGACCTACGGACCGAGGTCGTCGAGTGCTACAAGGCGTTCATCCGCAGCTTGCTCGACCTCACCGACAACCTCGTCGGTGGGTCCGGCGGGAGCCGCGTCGAGCGC
>JACDBD010000188.1 GCA_013695115.1 Actinomycetota bacterium
GGGTGGATGCCAGCAAGCGGTCGAGGTCGAGCTCGAGCGCGACGACCGGTGGGACCAGCTCGAGCGCCGTGAGCACTCCCCCGTCGACCTCGCCGACCGCGCCCACCTGCACGCCGTCGACGACGACGGCCGCGCCGCGCCCGGGCTGGAAGCCGGCGTACTCGGCCGGCTCCACCCGGCCGTCGGCGATCTCCAGTCCGTCGAGCAGCTGCTGCAGAACGTCGACCGGGTCGTGGCCGTCCACCGCCCGGTCCGGCTCGACCGGGCTCCGGCGCACGGTTCCCGCGATCGCCACCGCCAGGTGATACGGCTCGTCGGGCAGGAGCTCCTTCTTTCTCGGCGCGAGGAACACGCGGCCGAGCTCGAACAACCCCACGTCGGCCAGCCCCCGGGCATGGTTTCGCGCGACCGCCCGCAGGAGCCCGGGCAGGACCCGGGTGCGGAGCACCGACTCCTCCGCCCGCAGCGGATTGGCCGCTTCGACCAACCGATCCAACGGCGCGCCGGCGCGCTCGAGATCCACCGGTGAGACGAGCGGGACCGTCACCGTCTCGGACAAGCCCGCGCCGACGAGCACGTCGGCGACGGTGCGGCGGTCGCGCTGCGACGGAGTGAGTCCGCCCACCTGCTCCTCCGGCCGGGCGACGGTGCGGCCGATGGCCGAGAAGCCGATCCGGCGGGCGACCTCCTCGACGAGGTCGATCTCGCGCTCGAGGTCGGGGCGGAACGTGGGCGGGCGGGCGGTGATGCCGTCTCCCGACCCCTCGACCTCGATCCCGAGGGGCCGGAGCGCTTCAAGGATCTCGCCGTCGGTCAGGCCCGTCCCGAGGACGCCGTTCACCTTGCTCGTCCGGATCCGAATGCGGCGAGGCTCGACCGGGCCGGGGTACTCGTCGACCACCTCGGGCGAGACCCGCGCCCCGGCGACGTCCGCCAGCAGCTCCATGGCCCGCTCGGCGTGCTCGGCGACGCCGTTGGGGTCGATGCCCCGCTCGAACCGGGCGCTCGACTCCGACCGGAGCTTGAGTCGCTTCGAGCTGCGGGCGATCCCCATCGGCTGGAAGTACGCCGCCTCGAGCAGGATCTCGGTCGTCGCGTCCGAGACCTCGGAGGTCCCCCCACCCATGATCCCGGCGATCGCCTGGGGGGCGCGCCGCGCGTCGCAGATGAGCAGCTCGTCGTCGGTGAGCTCGCGCTCGACCCCGTCGAGCGTGGTGATGCGCTCCCCTGTGTCCGCCCGGCGCACGATGATGCCGCGCCCGTCGAGGCGCTCGAGGTCGAAGGCGTGGAGGGGCTGGTTGCGCTCGAGCATCACGTAGTTGGTGACGTCGACCACGTTGCTGATCGGCCGCATGCCCGCCTTCACGAGCCGCTGCGCCATCCACGGCGGCGACGCGCCCATGGCCACCCGCGCGACCCGGGCCAGGTAGCGGGGACAGCGGTCGGGCGCCTCGATCACCACGGTGATGTCCGAGGTCACCTCCGGGTCCGCCGGAGCCCGGGGCGTCGGCACGTCGAGAGGCCACCCGAAGTGGGCCGCCAGCTCGCGGGCCACCCCGACGATGCACATCGCGTCGGGACGGTTGGGGGTGAGGTCGAGCTCGAACACCACGTCGTCGAGCCCCAGTACCTCGCGCACGTCAGTCCCGGGCGCGACGGTCTCGTCGAGATGGAGGATCCCTTCGTGGGCGTCGCCGAGACCGAGCTCACGGGGCGAGCACAGCATCCCGTCCGATTCGACGCCGCGGATCTTCCTGCGCTCCAGCCGCATGTCGGGGATCTGGGCGCCTGCGGGCGCCAGCGGCACGACGTCGCCGGCGTTGACGTTGTGGGCGCCGCACACCACTCGGGTCTGTCCGCTCCCGTAGTCGACGTCGACGAGCGTGAGCCGGTCGGCGTCGGGATGGGCCACGACTTCGAGCACGCGGGCCGCGACCACGCCCCGGACGTCGCGTCCCGGCTCTTCGACCGCCTCGACCTCCAACCCGAGCTGGTTGAGCGCCGCGACCAGCTGGTCGACCGACGCCTCCGCGGGGGTGAAGTCGCGGATCCAGGAAAGGGGCGCGCGCATCAGTACTGGGCCAGGAAGCGGATGTCGCCGTCGAAGAACGTGCGGATCTCGTCGATCCCGTAGCGGATCATCGCGATCCGCTCGAGCCCGAACCCGAACGCGAAGCCCTGCCATTCCTCGGGGTCGTAGCCGACCGCGACGAACACGTTCGGGTCGACCATCCCGCAGCCACCCAGCTCGATCCAGCCGGACTGCGAGCACACCCGGCACCCCGATCCGTGGCAGAAGATGCAGCTCACCGCCAGCTCGGCGGACGGCTCGGTGTAGGGGAAGAAATCGGACCGGAAGCGAGTGCGGAGCGACTCGTCGTCGAACAGCTGCTTCACGAAGGTCTCGATCGTGCCGAACAGGTCGGCCAGCGTGATCCCGCGATCGACCGCCAGACACTCGATCTGGTGGAACACGGGCGAGTGGCGGGCGTCGAGCGTCTCGTTCCGGTACGTGCGACCGGGTGCGACCACATAGATGGGGGGCTCGTTCGCCTCCATGGTGCGGATCTGCACCGGCGACGTGTGGGTGCGCAGCACGACCTGCTCGGGCTCACCCAGGCGGACGTAGAGGGTGTCCTGCATGGAACGTGCCGGATGCGCAGGGGGGATGTTGAGCGCCTCGAAGTTGTGCCAGTCGTCCTCCACTTCGGGGCCCTCGGCGACCCGGTAGCCGAGCCCGATGAAGATGTCCTCGAGCTCGCGCTGGATCTGGGTCACGAGATGGAGATGCCCGCGGCGGACGCCGTGGCCACCCCCGGTCAGGTCGAGCCCGCCTCCCCCCGCTCCGGACTCCGGCTCGAGGGCGGCGGCGCGGTCCTCCAGGCTCCGCTCGACGAGCTCCTTGAACTCCGAGACCGCCCGGCCCGCCGTGGCTCGCTCGGGCGGTTCGAGGTCCTTGATCGCTTCGGTCGCCCGGGCCGCGTACCCGCCCTTGCCGAGGAACTGCCGCCGCAGCTCCTCCAACTCGGCGGTCGAAGCGGCCCTCGCGATCGCACCGGGGGCGGCGGCACGACCCGGCTCGAGGATCTCCTCGGCCCGGTTCACGATCGGTTCCGGCGCTGCCGCGCCGCCTCGAAGCACAGCACGGTGCCGGCCATGGCGACGTTGAGGGAGTCGACCGCGGGCCCGCTGACGGGGATGGTCACCTCGGCGTCGAGGTGCTCGCTCAGGTCGGGGGCGAGGCCCCGGGCCTCGTTGCCCAGCACCAGCGCGATCGGGCCGGTGAGGTCGAGCTGGTCGGGAGCGCCGCCGCCGGCGGCCGCGGTGCCGATGCGTCGTCGTCCCCGCGCGCCCAGCGCGGCGAGCACCTCCACCGGGTCGTCACCCTCCGCGATCGCCAGCCCGAAGATGGCACCGGCCGACGAGCGCACCACCTTCGGGCTGTGCAGGTCAACCGAATTGCCGCAGCACACTACCGCCGCCGCCCCGGAAGCCTCGGCGCTCCGAATCAGGGTGCCGGCGTTGCCGGGGTCCTGCACCGACACCAGCACGAGCACCACGCCGTCATGGGGTAGTCGGTCGAGCGGCTGCGCCACGCGCGACGCGACCGCCAGGATCGGCTGCGGGGTGACGGTGGCGCTGATCCGCTCGAGCACGCCCTCCTTGAGCTGCACCGTGGCGATCCCGGCAGCGCGCACCCGCTCGAGGAGCGGCGCGAACGCCCGGTCGGCCCCGGGCGCCACGTACACGGTCTCGGGAGAGACGTCGCGATCGAGGGCGGCGTCGACCACGCGCGGCCCCTCCAACACGAACGCGCCTTGCTCCCGCCGGGCTCCGGGGTCGCGTACGAGCGCCCGCAGTCGCTTGACCTCGTGATGGCGGGGGCCGAGCGGGTCGATCGCTAGGCCGCTTCGAGCGCCTGGCGCGCCGCGGTCACCAACGCGCCGAAGGCGGCCGAATCGTGGACCGCGAGGTCGGCGAGGATCTTCCGGTCGACCTCGATGTCGGCGGCCTTCAGGCCGGCGACGAACCGCGAGTACGAGATGTCGTGCTGGCGGCAGGCGGCGTTGATCCGAACGATCCAGAGACGGCGGAACTCGCCCTTGCGCGCCCGGCGGTCGCGATATGCGTACCGGAGCGACCGCATGACCTGCTCGTTGGCCTTGCGGTAACTGCGGCTCTTGGCGCCCGAGTACCCCGAGGCGGCCTCGAGCACCGCCCGCCGGTGCTTCTTGCTGGGAACGGACCGCTTGACTCTCGCCATGTCACTGCCTCCTGCGCGACCCGGAACGTCACGAACGGCCGAGCATGCGCTCGACGTGCTTGCGGTCGCCGCCGGTCACCTCGGCACCCCGGCCGAGGCGGCGCGTCCGCCTGCTGGACTTCTTCTCGAGCAGGTGCGAGCGGAAGGCCTTGCGCCGGCGGATCTTGCCGCTGCCGGTGACCTTGAACCGCTTCGCCGCCCCTCGGTGCGTCTTCATCTTCGGCATGTCACTGCGCTCCTGCGTTCGTTCCGTCTTCGCCCGTCTCGCCGTTGCCACCCGCCGCCGACGCCCCCGCCGTCGACGCCTTGGCGCGGGCCTTGGGCTTCTTGATCGGGTGCAACACCATCGTCATGTTCCGGCCGTCCTGACGAGGCGCCGCCTCGACGATCGCATCGTCGGCCACCTGCTCGGCGATCCGGTCCAGGATCTTCCGGCCCAGCTCGGGATGGAAGATCTCCCGCCCCCGGAACATGATCGTCAACTTGACCTTCGCGCCCTCCTCGAGGAAGCGCTTCACGTGCTTCATCTTGGTCGTGTAGTCGTGGGCGTCGATCTTGGGCCGGAACTTCATCTCCTTGATCACGACGTTGGTGGCCTTCTTGCGCGACTCCTTGCGCCGCTGCTCCTGCTCGTAGCGGTACCGCCCGTAGTTCATGATCCGGCACACAGGAGGGTTGGCGTTCGCCGCCACCTCGACCAGGTCGTATCCCTCCTCCCGGGCGATGGCCAGCGCTTCGGGCAGTGCCTTCACACCGAGTTGCTCGCCCTCGGGGCCGATGAGGAGAACCTCGCGCGCACGGATGCGGTCGTTGATCCGTGCGTCGTCGTCTGTGGCTATGTGATCACCCGTTCTTCCGGGACGGCCTGTTCCTAGACGCGAGAATGGCGGACCGGGAAGTCCGCCATCTGCCGATCCGGGGAGGACCGGGACAACGAACCCGGCTCGGCGCTACCGGCCGGGTGGGGCCGGGTGCCGCCCCGGAGGATGGCGTCCGTCCCACTTCCCATCTCGATTGTCGAAAGGCCAGGATACCAGTGTGAGCACGATCTGGACACCGTCGGGGGAGCACGAGCCGGGGGAGGCGAGCGGCCCGGAAGGGCGTCGGCCGGCCAGCCCTGTCGAGGATGGCCCTGGCGAGGATGGCCCGGCCGACGAGGCGAACCGACCAATGGAGGAGGCCCCCGGCACCCCCGGTCCGGTCGGACCGGCAGGCCAGCCCTCGCCCGACCCGGAGCTCGAGGCGGAGCTCCGTCGCCTGCGGGAGGAGCTGGCAGCCACGCCCGTCGCCGATATCGTGGCCAACCACGCGGTCGGGCTGTGGCAGCTGGCGATCGTGCACCTCGCGCCCGAGGGCGACACCCCTCCCCACCTGGAGGAGGCCCGGTTTGCCATCGACGCGATGGCGACGCTGGTCGAGGGCCTCGCCGATCGGCTCGGTGACCACGAGATGCCGTTGCGCGACGCCCTCGCCCAGCTGCGGCTGGTCTTCGTGCAGGTGAGCGGGGGCAAGGCCCCGGACACCGAGGCCGAGTAGCTCTTGCCGAGTCTCATCGAGCAGTACGCGATCGTCGGCGACACTCAGACGGCCGCGCTGATCGCCGACGACGGCTCGATCGACTGGCTGTGCACCCCCCGGTTCGACTCCGGCGCGTGCTTCGCCGCTGCTCGGAACCGAGCAGAACGGGCGCTGGCTGCTGGCCCCGGCCGCGGGCGGGCGGGCGGTGCGGAGGGCGTACCGGCCGGGCACGCTCGTCCTCGAGACCGAGTTCGAGACCGACGAAGGTGCCGTCAAGGTCATCGACTTCATGCCCATCCGAGGCAAGAGCGTCGATCTGGTCCGCATCGTCGAGGGCGTGCGGGGCCGGGTGCCGATGCGGATGGAACTGATCATCCGGTTCGACTACGGCTCGATCGTGCCCTGGGTCCGCGGCGTCGACGACACGCTGCGCGCGGTCGCCGGTCCCGACGCGCTCGTGCTCCGCACGCCCGTGGCCACGCGAGGTCAGGACCTCACCACCCAGGCCGAGTTCACCGTCTCCGAAGGCGACTCCGTCCCGTTCGTGCTGGCGTGGTTCCCATCGCACGAGGAACCGCCGAAGGAGCTCGACGCGGCACGGGCGCTGTCCCGTACGACCACCTGGTGGGAGCGGTGGTCGGCTCGGACCACCTACGAGGGAGACTGGGCCGAGGCCGTCAACCGCTCCGTGATCACGCTCAAGGCGCTCACCTACGCCCCCACCGGCGGGATCGTCGCCGCGCCCACGACCTCCCTCCCCGAATGGCCGGGGAGCGTGCGCAACTGGGACTACCGCTTCTGCTGGCTGCGCGACGCGACCTTCACGCTCTACGCGCTGATGAGCGCGGGATATGTCGACGAGGCCAGGGCGTGGCGCGAATGGCTGCTGCGGGCGGTCGCGGGCGTCCCCGCCGAGCTCCAGATCATGTACGGCCCCGCCGGCGAGCACCGCCTCACCGAGCTCGAGCTCGACTGGCTCACCGGCTACGAGCAGTCGAAGCCGGTGCGCATCGGCAACGCCGCATCCGATCAGTTCCAGCTCGACGTCTACGGAGAGGTCGCCGACGCCATGTTCCAGGCCCGCGCCGCAGGAGTCGGGGGCGACGGGAGCAGCTGGGAGATGTACAAGGCGGTGCTCGAGTTCCTCGAGGACGCCTGGCGCCAGCCCGACGAAGGCATCTGGGAGGTCCGCGGGGCCCGTCAGCACTTCACCCACTCGAAGATGATGGCGTGGGTGGCGTTCGACCGGGCGGTCAAGGTGGTCGAGGAGTTCGGGTACGACGGCACCGAAACCTGGAAAGCGTCCCGTGACGAGATCCACGCCGAGGTGTGCGCCCGGGGCTACGACACCGACCGGGGCGCCTTCGTGCAGGCCTACGACTCCCAGCTCCTGGACGCGAGTCTGCTGATGATGCCGCTGGTGGGCTTTCTCCCCGCCACCGACGAGCGGGTCCGCAACACCGTCGCCGCGATCCAGCGCGAGCTCACGGTCGACGGATTCGTCATGCGCTACGCGAGCGACCACGTCGAGGACGGACTGCCCCCCGGCGAGGGCGTGTTCCTTCCGTGCTCGTTCTGGCTCGCCGACAATCTCGCCCTCATGGGCCAGACCGGCGAGGCGCGCGCCCTGTTCGAGCGATTGGTCGGCCTGGCGAACGACGTCGGGCTGCTCTCCGAGGAGTTTGACCCGAAGGCGAAGCGGTTCCTGGGGAACTTGGCGTTCACCCACGTTGCGCTGGTCAACACCGCCTGCAACCTGTCGGGCGATGCCCGCAGCCCGGCGCGGAGTCGGGCCCACCGGCATACCGCGCCGACACCGCGTTAGCGCCGCTCCACGTCAGCCGCCTGCCAGCGCCCGCCCGCGCCGGGCGCGACCGTGAACTCCACCTCGGCGTCCACCGCGATGGACCGGGTGCCGTCGGCGATGGCGGTGCAGTGGAACGGATAGCGCTCGCCGTCGCTCTCGATCTCGCCCAGCCCGCGGCCCTCGTCGAACGCGACGACCCGTCCCGTCAATGCACGATCTTGGCGATCGGCAGCTCGATGATGTCGGTCGCGCCCCGCTCCTTGAGCGCGGGGATGAGTGTGTTGATCTCGCTCTTGGCGACCACGGTCTCGACCGCGTAGGCGTCGTCGCCGAACAGCTTCGAGACGGTCGGCGACTTGAGCGCCGGCAGCAGCTGGATCACCTCGTCGAGGCGGGCCTCGTCCACGTTGAGCTTCACCAGCACCCGCCCCCGCGCCTCGAGCGAACCCGAGAGCAGGGTCTGGACCTGCTCCATCGCCTTGCGCTTGGCCGGATCGCCGTAGGCCGTCGGATTCGCGATGAGCTCGGTGTACGACACGAGGATCGTGTCGAGGATCTTCAGGCCGGCGGCCCGCAGCGCCCGGCCCGTCTCGGTGATCTCGACCACCGCGTCGGCGATCTCGGGCACCTTGGCCTCGGTGGCGCCGTAGGAGAGCGAGATGTGGGCGTCGACGTCGTGCTTCTGGAGGAAGCGCCGGGTCAGCTCGGGGTACTCGGTGTGCACGCGCACGCCGGGAGGCAGATCGGCGACGCCGGTCGCGGGTGCGTCCTCGGCCACTGCCAGCACGACCTGGATCGGACGGGCGGTCGCCTTCGAGTAGTGCAACTCGGTCAGGGTCACGACGTCGGCGCCGGTCTCCTCGATCCAGTCCCGGCCGGTGATGCCGACGTCGAACGTTCCCTCGGCGACGTAGCGGGGGATCTCCTGGGGGCGCAGGATCCGGACGTCGTCGATGCGGGGATCGTCGATGGTGGCGCGGTAGTCGACGTCGGATCCGCGGACGACGCCCAGGTCGGCGTCGTCGAACAGTTGCAGGGTCGCCGCTTCCAGCGAGCCCTTCGGCAGCACCAGCCGAAGCACTAATCCCCCGCTCTGAAGGGCCGCTCGGGCCCCGGCTCGCTGCGGCGCAGGATACCTGCGCCGCGGTCGCTCGCCTCGGCGTCCTCCGGCTTCGGGAGTTGGCGCAGCAGGTCGACCATCTCGACGGCCGTCAGCGCGGCCTCGCGACCCTTGTTGCCCTCGCTGCCGCCGGCGCGGTCCATGGCCTGGTCGAGGTCGTCGGTGGTCAGGACGCCGAAGGTGACAGGAACGCCGGTGTCGAGGGCGGCACGGCTCACGCCGGCGGCGCACTCCCCCGCCACGTAGTCGAAGTGGGGCGTCCTACCCCGGATGACCGCACCCACGCAGATCACCGCGTCGACCTCGCCCGACGCGGCCAGTCGCTGCGCAACCAGCGGGATCTCGAACGCCCCCGGCACCCAGGCGACACGCACGTCGGCGGGGTCGAGACCGTGCTCCCGCAACGCTTCCAGGGCGCCCTCGAGGAGCGGCGTGGTCACGTTCTCGTTGAACCGCCCCGCGACCACCGCCAGTCGCATGCCGGCGGCATCCAGCTTCCCTTCGTCCTGCGAGTAGGTACCCATGGCGGCGTGGTCAGGTTCTCCCGAGTCCCTGGTCCTCGATGTCGAGCAGGTGCCCGAGCTTCTCCTGCTTCGCCCGCAGGTAGGCGATGTTCTCCTCGTTGGGGAGGGCGCGCAGGGGGACACGCTCGACGATCTCGAGACCGTAGCCCTCGATGCCTCCGTATTTGGCGGGATTGTTGGTCAGGAGGCGCATGGTCGTGATGCCGAGGTCGACGAGGATCTGGGATCCGATCCCGTACTCGCGCGAGTCGACGGGGAAGCCGAGCTCGACGTTGGCCTCGACCGTGTCGCGTCCCTGGTCCTGCAGCGTGTACGCCCGCAGCTTGTGACCGAGGCCGATGCCCCGACCCTCGTGACCGCGCAGGTAGACGACGACGCCCTCGCCCGCGGTCGCGACCTGCTCGAGGGCGAGGTCGAGCTGGAGGCCGCAGTCGCAGCGCAGCGATCCGAACACGTCGCCGGTGAGGCACTCGGAGTGCACCCGCACCAGCACGTTCTCCTGGCCCGCGACCTCGCCCCGCACGAACGCCATGTGCTCGGTCCCGTCGAGCAGCGACTGGAACACGTAGGCGGTGAACTCGCCGTGGCGAGTCGGGATGCGCGCCTCCGAGACCCGGCGGACGAGCTTCTCGCGGTGGCGCCGGTAGCGGATGAGGTCGGCGATCGAGATGAGCTGGAGGTCGTGGCGGGCAGCGAAGCGCTCGAGCTCGGCCAAGCGCGCCATCGTCCCGTCGTCGTTCACGACCTCGGCCAGGACTCCCGCGGGATAGCAGCCGGCGTCGCGGGCGAGGTCGACGGTGGCCTCGGTGTGGCCGGCCCGCTTGAGCACGCCCCCTTCCCGGTAGCGCAGGGGGAAGATGTGCCCGGGCCGGGCGAGGTCGTCGGGCTCGGCGGCAGGGTCGATGAGCGCGTGCACGGTCACGGTGCGGTCGGCGGCCGATATGCCGGTGGTCGTGCCGCGCTTGGCGTCGACCGAGACGGTGAACGCCGTGCGGTAGGCAGTGGTGTTCTCCGCCACCATCATCGGCAGCTGGAGGTGGTCGAGGCGCTCGCCCTCGAGCGGCATGCAGATCACGCCGCTGGTGTGACGGATCATGAACGCCATCGCCTCGGGTGTCGCCTTCTCCGCCGCCATGATGAGGTCGCCCTCGTTCTCGCGGTTGGCGTCGTCGACGACGATGACGAGCTCGCCGCGGGCAATGGCCGCGATCGCGTTCTCGACCTTGGTGAAGGGCATCGCTACGCCTTTCTGCGCGCGCCGTTGAGCAGGCGCTCCACGTACTTCGCGAGCATGTCGACCTCGAGGTTCACCGGGTCGCCGGGCTTTTTCGCGCCCAGCGTCGTGACCGCGAGGGTGTGCGGGACTACGGCGACGCCAAAGCCCCCCTCGCCGACCGACGTGACCGTCATGCTCACGCCGTCGACCGTGATCGAGCCCTTCTCCGCCACGTAGCGCAACAGGTCGGGTGGCGCCGAGAACCTCACCCGGGTCGAGCCGTCGGGTAGCGGGTCACGCGACTCGATGCGCCCGACCGCGTCGACATGGCCCTGCACGAGGTGGCCGCCGAGGCGGTCGGAGAGCCGCATCGGCCGCTCGAGGTTGACCGAGTCGCCCGGCTTCAGGGTTCCGAGGGCGGTGCGCTCGAGCGACTCGGTGACGGCGTCGGCGGCCCACCAGCCCTCGCCCCACTCGACCACGGTGACGCAGCACCCGTTGACCGCGATCGACGCGCCGATCTCCACGTCCCCGAGCACGGTCTCGGCCTCGAACTCGAAGCGGGCACCGCCGGCGCGCGGTTCGACGCGGCGCACCGTGCCCAGCTCTTCCACGATCCCGGTGAACATCAGGCCTCGACCTCGTACTCGAGCCGCACGTCCGCGCCGAGCCCGGCCACCGAGACCAACTGCCACCGGGCCGCGTCGGCCAGCGTGGGCGGTCCGAGACCGTCGAACGCGGGGCGGGCGTCACGTCCGAGCGTCGTCGGGGCGACGTAGGCCACGAC
>JACDBD010000195.1 GCA_013695115.1 Actinomycetota bacterium
GGCCGGGTATCCCGGCCCGCAGCGAGCGCGGCAATAGAAGATGACCGATCCTCTTCTCAGTCCCGACGCCCCTCGCATGTTCGCGACGGAGTGGTCGCCCGACGGCTGGCGGTCGCGCCCGGCAGTCCAGCAGCCCGAGTGGCCCGACGCCCCCGCCGCCGAGACGGCACTGGACGAGCTGCGGGGCCTGCCGCCGCTGGTGTTCGCGGGCGAGGCGCGCCAGCTCACCGAGTCGCTGGCGGCCACCGCCGAAGGGAAGGGCTTCCTCTTGCTCGCGGGGGACTGCGCCGAGTCGTTCGAGGCGTTCTCGGCCGACACGATCCGCGACAAGCTGAAGGTCATCCTCCAGATGGCGGTCGTGCTGACCTACTCGACCGGCGTCCCCGTCACCAAGGTCGGCCGCATCGCGGGCCAGTTCGCCAAGCCCCGCTCCGAGCCCACCGAGGCGCGTAGCGGCACCGAGCTCCCCTCGTTCCGGGGCGACATCGTCAACGGCTTCGCCTTCGACGCCGAAGCCCGCAAAGCCGACCCGACGCGACTCGTGCGCGCTTACAACCAATCGGCCGCGACCCTGAACCTGCTCCGGGCGTTCACCAAGGGCGGGTTCGCCGACCTCTCACGGGTGCACGCGTGGAACCTCGAGTACGTCGCTACCAGCCGGGAGGGAAAGCGGTACGAGGCCCTGGCCCAGGAGATCGAGCGGGCGCTGCGGTTCATGGCCGCGTGCGGGATCGACCTCGACGGCGAGCTCCAGCTGCACGAAGTCGACTTCTACACCGCCCACGAGGCGCTCGTCCTCGCGTACGAGGAGGCGCTCACCCGGCGCGACAGCCTGACCGGCGACTGGTACGACTGCTCCGCCCACCTGTTGTGGGTGGGCGAGCGCAGCCGGCAACCCGCCGGAGCCCACGTCGAGTTCCTCGCCGGCGTGGGGAACCCGTTGGGTGTGAAGCTGGGCCCGACCGCCACGCCCGAGGAGGCGGTCGCCCTGTGCGAGCGGCTCAACCCCCGCCGCCGCCCCGGCCGGCTGGTGCTCTTCAGCCGCATGGGCGCCGATCGGGTCGTCCAGGGCCTCCCCCCGATCCTGCGGGCGGTGACGATGGCGGGCCATCCGGTCGTGTGGGCGTGCGACCCGATGCACGGGAACACCTTCGTGCACGACAGCGGGTACAAGACACGGCGCTTCGAGGACGTGATGCGCGAGCTGCGAGGTTTCTTCGCCGCCTGTGAGACCGCGGGCGCGTGGCCGGGCGGGGTCCACATCGAGCTGACCGGCGACAACGTCACCGAGTGCCTCGGCGGGACCGAGGAGGTGCTCGACGAGCACCTCGAGCAACGGTACGAGACGATGTGCGATCCGCGCCTGAACGCGCGCCAGTCGCTCGACCTCGCGTTCCAGGTATCGGAGCTCCTGCGGCACTAGGGGCCAGCACCCCAGGAGGTAGGACCATGGCGGGGGGAGACTTCGAGGACTACGGGCCCAACTCCGGGTTCTTCGAGGAGATGCATGGCCGCTACCTCGAGAACCCGGCCGCGGTCGACGAGACCTGGCGGGCGTTCTTCGAGGGGAAGACCCCGCCCGCACCCGAACCCGCTCCCGCGAGTGAGCCGGCCGCCGCCGCCCCGCCCGCCGCTCCCCCGCCGCCGGCGGAGCCGCCAGAGCGCCCTGAAGCCGTTCCGGTTGCCGTGGTCGAGCCCCCGGCGCCCCCGCGCCCCCCTCTGCTCTTGGAGGGCGAGGAGTCGAGCCCGCTGCGGGGCGCGTCGGCGCGGGTCGTCGAGAACATGGAGGCGAGCCTCGGCGTCCCCACCGCCACTTCGGTGCGGACCGTCCCGGCCAAGCTCCTCGAAGTCAACCGGACGATCCTCAACAACCACCTCGCCCGCACCGGCGGGGGCAAGATCAGCTTCACCCACCTCATCGCCTACGCGGTCGTGCGGGCGCTGCGCGAGGTCCCGGCCATGAACTCGGGCTTCGGGCTCGCCGACGGCCAGCCCGTCCTCGTCCGCCACGAGCACGTCAACCTCGGTCTCGCGGTCGACGTGAAGAAGAGCGACGGCTCGCACAACCTCCTCGTGCCCAACATCCGTGCGGCCGACGCGCTCGACTTCGCCGCGTTCCACGCCGCCTACGAGGAGCTGATTGCCAAGGTCCGGTCGAACAAGCTGTCGCCCGACGACTTCGCCGGCACGACCGGCACGGTCACGAACCCCGGGACGATCGGCACCGAGCACTCCGTGCCTCGACTCATGCCGGGGCAGGGCTTCATCATCGGCGTGGGCGCGATCCACTTCCCCGCCGAGTACGAGGGCGCCGATCCCCACACGCTGGCCAAGCTCGGGGTGAGCAAGACGATCACCCTGACGAGCACGTACGACCACCGCATCATCCAGGGCGCCGAGAGCGGCGAGTTCCTGGCCGTCGTGCACAAGCTCCTCGTGGGCGAGGACGAGTTCTACGACGAGATCTTCAAGAGCTTCACGGTGCCGTACGAGCCGGCGCGTTGGAGTGTCGACATCAGCGAGGCCGAGGAAGGCACCGCTGAGCACGACAAGGCCGTACACGTCCAGCAGCTCATCAACATGTACCGGGTGCGGGGCCACCTCATCGCCAACCTCGACCCGCTCGGGCGCAAGGACCCCGATACCCACCCCGAGCTCGACATCAACCACTACGAGCTCACGATCTGGGACCTCGACCGTGAGTTCCCGGTCGGCGGGCTCGCGGGCCAGCGGGTGATGAAGCTGCGCGACATCCTCGGGATCCTGCGCAACGCGTATGCCCGCACCATCGGCGTCGAGTACATGCACATCCAGGAGCCCGACCAGAAGGCCTGGATCCAGGAGCGCATCGAGGGCGTGACCTGGGAGCCCACCGACGAGGAGAAGCACCGCATCCTCGAGCGGCTCAACGCCGCCGAGGCGTTCGAGCGCTTCCTGCACACGAAGTACCTGGGCCACAAGCGCTTCAGCCTCGAGGGGGCCGAGAGCTCCGTCCCGATGCTCGACGCCCTGCTCTCGGCCGCCGCCGACGACGGCGTGGCCGAGGCGGTCCTGGGAATGCCGCACCGGGGGCGGCTCAACATCCTCGCCAACGTCGTGGGCAAGTCGTACGGGCAGATCTTCCGCGAGTTCGAGGGCGAGCTCGACCCGATGTCGGCGCAAGGGTCGGGCGACGTGAAGTACCACGTCGGCGCGACCGGGAAGCACGCGTCGCCGGCGGGCAAGGAGCTCCTGGTGACGCTGGCCTCGAACCCCAGCCACCTCGAGGCGGTCGACCCGGTGGTCGAGGGCATGGTGCGGGCGAAGGAAGACGAGCGGGGCGACCAGTCCCGCACCCAGGTGCTCCCGGTGCTGCTCCACGGCGACGCCGCCTTCGCCGGCCAAGGTGTCGTGGCCGAGACCCTGAACCTGTCGGAGGTGCCCGGCTACGACGTCGGCGGCACCGTCCACGTCGTCGTCAACAACCAGGTCGGGTTCACTACCGCCCCCGAGATGGGGCGCTCGACCGTGTACGCGACCGACGTCGCCAAGATGGTCCAGGCGCCGATCTTCCACGTCAACGGGGACGACCCCGAGGCGTGCGTCCGCACCATCCGGCTCGCGTTCGAGTTCCGCCAGACGTTCCGCAAGGACGTCGTCGTCGACATGATCTGCTACCGGCGCTACGGCCACAACGAGGCCGACGAACCCGGGTTCACCCAGCCCCGGATGTACGAGCTCATCGACGCGCACCCGTCACCCCGCACGCGCTACACCGATCAGCTCGTGCGGCGGGGGGACATGACGATGGACGAGGCGGAGCAGGTCCTCGAGGACTTCAAGAACCGCCTCGACACTGCGTTCGCCGAGACCCACCCCAGCGCGCCCCCCGATCCGGAGCAGGCGGCGCCGCCCGACGCGCCCCGCGGTCCGCTCCCTGGCGGCAGGTCGGCTGCACCGGTCTCGGTGGCGACGAGCGTCGCGCCGACGGTGCTCGAACGGATCGTCGACCGCCTCACGAGCCGCCCCGACGACTTCGCCGTCCATCCCAAGCTCGAACGCATCCTCCAGGCCCACCGGGTGGCGTTCGACTCCGACCAGATCGACTGGGCGCTGGCCGAGACGTTCGCGTTCGGATCGCTGGTGCTCGAGGGCACACCGGTGCGGGTAGCGGGCCAGGACACCCGGCGAGGGACGTTCAGCCAGCGCCATGGCGCGCTCGTCGACACCCGAACCGAGGCCGAGTACGTGCCGCTGGCGCACCTCTCCGACGACCAGGGGCCGTTCATGCTCTACGACTCGGTGCTGTCGGAGTTCGCCGCCCTCGGCTTCGAGTACGGCTACTCGGTCGAGAACGAGGAAGCGCTCGTGTGCTGGGAAGCGCAGTTCGGCGACTTCATGAACGGCGCCCAGGTCATCATCGACCAGTTCATCGTGGCGGCCGAGGACAAGTGGGGCCAGAAGAGCAGCCTGGCGATGCTGCTCCCCCACGGCTTCGAGGGCCAAGGACCCGAGCACTCGAGCGCCCGCATCGAGCGGTTCCTGGCGCTGTGCGCGGAGGACAACCTCCGGGTCGTCTACCCGTCGACGGCGGCGCAGTACTTCCACGCCCTCCGGCGGCAGGCGCTGGCGACGCGGCGGGCGCCGCTGATCTGCTTCACCCCGAAGAAGTACCTGCGGATGGCGCACACGAAGTCGCCCATCGAAGCGTTCACCAAGGGTGAGTTCCGCTACACGCTCGACGACCGAGCCACCCTCGACCGCGACGCGGTGCGCCGGGTGGTGTTCTGCACCGGCAAGGTCGGCCACGAGCTGATGGACACCCGCGACGAGATGGGCGCGACCGCCGCCGTCGTCCGCGTCGAGCAGCTGTACCCGTGGCCCGAGGACGACATCGTCGCCACCCTCGACCGGTACCCGAACGCGCGTGAAGTCTGGTGGGTCCAGGAAGAGCCGGCGAACATGGGTGCCTGGGGCTACGTGCGCGCCAAGCTGGAGCGAGTGCTCCAGGGACGCGACGAGCTCCGTCATGTCGCCCGGGAGCCGAGCGCGAGCCCGGCGACCGGGAGCGCGACCGTCCACGACCGCGAGCAGGCTCAGCTGCTGACGGCCGCCTTCGACGGCTTGAGCTGATCCGCCGCGTCCACATCCGGGCTTGACTCGTCGGCGCGGGCCGGCAGCCACAACGCGGTGCAGAGCGCGCCGAGCAGCGCCGCCCCCGCCGCCACCAGCACGCCCGCGTGCATGCCGTCGACGAAGGCGGTGCGCGCCGCGGTGGCGAGCTCGGGGACGTCGAATCGCTCGGCGATCGCGAGCGCGGCCCCGATCTGCTCCTTGATCTGATCCGCGGCGCCGGGCGGCGCCGCGGCGGGAACGGCGTCAGCGACGTGGGACGCGTACAGCGACGACGCCACGCTGCCGATGACGGCGACGCCGAGCGCGCCTCCCACCTGTCGGGTGGTGTCGTTCACCGCCGACCCGACGCCGGCCTTCGCCCGCGGCAGCGATCCCATGATCGACTCGGTCGCGGGCGCCATGGTCAACCCCATGCCCGCGGCCATGATCACCATGCGCCAGACGATGTCGGCATACGAGGTCGACGCGCTGACACCCGCCATGGTGATCAGGCCCACCCCCATGAGCGCGAGCCCGCTGGAGACGACGACCTTCGTGCCCACCCGTTCGACGAGCCGGGGGCTGTTGGGGGCAACGATCATCATCGTCACCGCCCACGGCATCAGTCGGATGCCGGTTCCGAGCGCGCTGTATCCCAGCACGAACTGGAAGTACTGGGTGAACAGGAAGATCGAGCCGAACATGGCGAAGAAGATGAACGCGATCGCGCTGCTGGCGGCGGTGAAGCGCGGGTTCTTGAAGAAGCCGAGGTCGAGCATGGGGTACTCGGTGCGGTGCTCCCAGACGAAGAACAGCGCGAGCAGCAACGCTCCGATCGCGAACGCGACCAGTGTCCTCCCCTCGGTCCACCCCCGCTCGGGGGCCTCGATGATCCCGTAGACGAGCACGATCAGCCCCGCGATCGAAAGGAGGGCGCCGACGGGGTCGAGCGGCCGCGCGGCCGGGTCCTTCGAGGTCGGGATCAGGAACGCGCCGGCGACGAGCCCGAAGACGACGATCGGGATGTTCACCCAGAAGATCGAGCCCCAGTAGAAGTGCTCGACCAGGAAGCCGCCGATCAGCGGCCCGAGGATGGCGAGGCCGGCGACCCCCGCCCACATGCCGATGGCGCGCCCCCGTTCCTGGGGCGGGAACACGTTGGTGATGATCGACAGGGTCGCCGGCATGATGAACGCGCCGCCGATGC
>JACDBD010000196.1 GCA_013695115.1 Actinomycetota bacterium
GGTTCCGTGTTCGTGCACGAGTTGTCGCAGGTGCGCCCGGGCGCCGCTCCGCACTACCTGGCGGCCGTGCGCGACGAGTGGCAGCCGGTCCTCGCCGACCACGGGCATGCGCTCGTGGGCCTGTACGAGGTGCTGCTCACCGACGTGGAGGTGCTCACCGTGTGGGCGACCGACCCGGCCGGGTACGAAGCGTTGGGTCGCGCGACCGACGAGGGTTCGGACGACCGCATCGCCCGCTGGCGGGCGCGGGCGCGCGACTACCTGACGCGGTGGCGGGAGGAGCTCATGACCCCGTACCCGGGCACGTTGTTGTCGCGGGGCGACTCGCTGTGAGCGCCGACCGGTCGGCAGGTGGCCCACTCGCGGGAGTGTCGATCGTCGAGAGCTCGCTGCTGGGACCGGGCGAGCTCACGTCCTTCCTCGCCGACCTCGGCGCCGACGTCATCAAGGTGGAGCCGCCTCAGGGCGACTACGTACGCCGGATGACCTGGCCGATCGTCGAGGGCGAGTCGCTGATGCACCTGCACATCCATCGCGGGAAGCGGAGCATCACGCTCAACCTCCGCCGACCCGAGGCCGTCGAGGTGTACCTCGACCTCGTCCGGCGGGCCGATGCGGTCGTCGAGGCCATGCGCCCGGGCGCGCTGGCGCGCCGCGGGCTCGGGTTCGAGCGCCTGCGCGAGGTCAACCCCCGGATCGTCTTCTGCACGATCTCGGGCTACGGCACGACCGGTCCCTACCGCGACCTCCCCGCGCACGGCATCGCCTTCGACACCTGGGCCGGGATCGTGAACCCCGCGTACGACGACGAGGGCTTCTGCTACATGCCCGAGCATCCATCGATCGGCATCCATGCCGGGCCGATGCTGGGCGCGCTCGCGCTGCTTGCCGGCGTGGTGTTGGCGCGCGCGACCGGCGAGGGCAGCCAGCTCGAGATCGCCCAGTCCGACGCCGCCGCCTACATGGACTGGTACCGGATCGAGACCTGGCGGGCGTACGAACGGCCGGAGTCGGAGGTGACCGGAAACGCCAGCGACGACTACGAGCGCCGTGCGCCCGGCACCGCGGGGATGAAGGAAGGTGTGCGCTACCAGATCTACGACTCCGCCGACGGGCACGTGCTCTTCATGGCGTCGGAGCAGGAGTTCTGGAGGAACTTCTGCGAGGGCGTCGCCCGCATGGATCTGTTCGAGCGCTGGCCGGGGAAGCAGTACGCCGACCACGCCCGCAACAACCGCGAGCTCCAACATGAGCTGCGCGACATCTTCCGGACCCGCACGACCGCCGAGTGGATCGACTTCGGCAACGAGGTCAACACGCCGATGGCGCCGGTGAACACGTCGCAGACGATCGCCGACGACCCCCAGTTCCGCGACCGCTTCCCGTGGATCCCCGCGTCAAGGTTGGGCGCCGACGAGATGCCTCTGCCGGTGCGGGTCGCGGGCGAAGAGCTCCCGGTGCCGACGCGCGCGCCGAAGGTGGGGGAGCACACCGAGGAAGTCCTGGGCGACGTCCTCGGTTACCAGCCCGACCGCATCGCGGCGCTGCGCGCCGCAGGAGCGCTCGGCGAATCCTGACGGGTCGTCAGATAGCCTGACCGCCCGTGAGCTCCGGGGACGCGCCCGACGTGACGCCGTCCCTCAAAGGGCTGGCGCTCGACGGACGCCCGCTCGGCAAACGGGGGGCGGCGACGCGGCGCCGGCTGCTCGACGCCACCGCCGGCCTGCTCGAGAGCCACGGGGTGCGCGACCTGCGCGTGGTCGACATCGCCCGTGAGGTCGGGAGCTCGCCCGCGACCTTCTACCAGTACTTCCGCGACGTGGAGGAGGCGGTCCTGGTCCTCGCCGAGGAGGTGGGGGAGGACCTCGCGCCGGTCGGCGAGCTGCTGGCGCGCCCGTGGAAGGGCGAGGCCGGGCTGGGGTCGGCGCGGGAGATGGTCGACGCCTTCCTCCAGTACTGGGACGGTCACCGCGCGGTGCTGCGGACCCGCAACCTCGCCGCCCAGGAAGGGGATCAGCGGTTCCGCGACGTACGGAACCAGTCGCTGCGGCCGCTCACCGAGGGGGTGGCGGCCAAGGTCGCCGAGTCCCAGGCGGAAGGAAAGGTCGGTCCGGCGGTCGCGCCGATCGCGGCCGCGGCTGCGCTGGTTGCCATGTTGGAGCGCATGGCCGCGTTCCACACCGACCTCGAGCCGCTGGGCGCCAGCCGCGAGGACGTGGTCGAGACGACCGCCCGGATCATCTACCAGACCGTCACCGGCCGGAAGGGCTAAGGCGAGCGACCGCGCCGCAGGTATCCTGCGGCGC
>JACDBD010000202.1 GCA_013695115.1 Actinomycetota bacterium
GCGGTCGAGGCGATCCCGCACGCGCGCGAGGGCTTCGACGCCGCTCCCGAGGCGGAAGAGGACTGACGCAGCCGTGAGCGACCACGAAGTCCCGTTCCGGATCCTCCCGCGCGTCATCGACCTCAACCGCCACTTCTGGACCGGCGGTGAGGACGGCGAGCTGCGCTTCCTGCGCTGCCAGGACGACGGCACCTACGTCCATCCGCCTTCGCCCCGGTGCCCCAACTGCCTGGGCAAGAACGTGTCGCCGGAGGACGTGTCGGGGCGCGCCACCGTGGTCACCTACTCGATCAACCACCAACAGTGGATGCCCGGGCCGGAGGTTCCGTACGTGGTCGCCATCGTCGAGATCGTCGAGCAGGAGGGCGTGCGGCTCACCACCAACATCGTCAACTGCGACGTCCACGCGGTGCGCATCGGGATGCCGGTACGGGTGGTGTTCGAGGAGCACGCCGACGGCGACGAGCGGGTGTGGATCCCGCTGTTCGAACCGATGAAGACGGACGGCGAGCAGTGACCGAGTACGCGGAGAAGCGGGCCGTCATCAGCGGCGCGGGCCAGTCGGACGTGGGCCGGCGGCTCCACCGCGATCCGCTCGACCTCACGTTGGACGCGTGCGTGGCGGCCATCGACGACGCCGGGCTGACCACCGCCGACATCGACGGCATCGCCACGTACCCCGGCCCGATGGACACCCCGCCGGGCTTCTCGGGCTCGGGCGTGGTCGACGTGCAGGACGCCCTGCGCCTCAACCTCAACTGGTACACGGGCGGGCTCGACCTCCCCGGCCAGCTCGGCTCGGTCATCGACGCCTGCCTGGCGGTCGCGTGCGACCTCGCGACGCACGTGTTGTGCTTCCGCTCCGTGTACGAGGGCAGCGCCCAAGGCGAGGGGGGACGGGCGGCGGTGATGCCGGGCGGCGGGGGGCGCGGGTCGTTTCGCGCCGGCAGCTTCATGCAGTGGGTGCTGCCGTTCGCGGCGCCGTCGGCGGCGACGTGGATCGCGATGTTCGCCCAGCGTCACTTCCATGAGTTCGGCACGACCGAGGAGCAGCTGGCCCAGATCGCGCTCAACGCTCGCAGGAACGCTGGCCTCAACCCCAAGGCCATTTACCGCGACCCGATGACGATGGACGACTACCTCGCCGCCCGGATGATCTCGACACCGCTCCGCCTCTACGACTGCGACGTGCCCTGCGACGGCGGCACCGCGGTGATCGTGTCGCGGGCCGACACCGTCGCCGACCTGCGCAAACCCCCGATCCAGGTCGAGGCGGTCGGCACCGCCATCCATGGCCGGCCGTCGTGGGACCAGTTCGACGACCTCACCACGATGGCGTGCCGCGACGCCGGCGCCCAGTTGTGGACCCGTACCGACCTCAAGCCGTCCGACGTGCAGCTGGCGGAGATGTATGACGGGTTCAGCTTCATCACGATGGCGTGGCTGGAGGCGATGGGCTTCTGCGGCCGGGGCGAGTCGGGGCCGTTCGTCGAGGGCGGACAGCGCATCGCCCTCGACGGCGAGCTGCCGCTCAACACCAACGGCGGCCAGCTCTCGGCGGGCCGGCTGCACGGCTACGGCTTCCTCCACGAAGCATGCGTGCAGCTGTGGGGCGAGGCCGGCGACCGCCAGGTTCCGGGCGGACCCGAGGTCGGCGTGGCCGCGGCCGGTGGTGGTCCGCTTGCCGGCGTGCTGCTGCTGACGCAACGGCGGTAACAGGCGGTGGACGCCCGGCGGTTCGTCGTCGCGCTGCTGGTGATCGCAGGCGCGGCGCTCGCGCTGCGGGTCGGGTACGTGGTCACCGTCACCCAGGACGAGACCGTCGCCTACGACGGCTTCTACTACCAGAGCGAGGCCGAGACCGTCGGCCGCGGCAAGGGGTTCGTCACTCCGTTCGGGGGCGACGAGAACGCCGACCATCCGCCGCTCACGGTGTTGACGCTCGCTCCAGTCGCGCGGGTGACCGACGGCAGCGAGCTGGCGATGCGGCTCACGGTCGCGCTCGCGGGCGTCGGGGTGGTGGTGCTGATCGGGCTGTTGGGCCGGGAGGTGGCGGGCCCGCGCGTCGGGTTGGTGGCGGCCGGGACAGCAGCGCTCTACCCGAACCTCTGGATGAACGACGGTCTCCTGATGGCGGAGACGTTCGCGGCGCTCACGGTGGCGGGCACGCTGCTGGCGACGGTGCTGCTCGTGCGGACGCCGTCGTGGCGTCACGGGCTCGGCGCCGGCGTGGGCTGCGGGCTGGCGATGCTGGCGCGGGGCGAGCTCGCACTCCTCATCCCGTTCGTCGTGCTCCCGGCGGTGGTGCTCCTCCGTGACTCGTCGCGCCAGGCGCGACTCCGACTCGCGGGGGTGACGGTGGGCGCGGCCCTGCTCGTGGTCTCGCCGTGGGTGGCGTACAACCTCTCCCGGTTCGAGGAGCCGGTGTTCCTCTCGAACGGGGATGGCGGCGTCCTGCTCGGCGCCAACTGCGACGACGTCTACTACGGCGACGGAATCGGCTACTGGAGCATCACCTGCGCGGTCGCCGTGCCCATGAAGGGGCGCGACCGCTCGGAGGTCTCCGACGCCCAGCGGGAGAAGGCGTTCGACTACATCGGCGACCACCTCGGTCGGCTGCCCATCGTCGTGCTGGCGCGCCTGGGACGGACCTGGAGCTTGTACGCGCCGGGCCAGTCGGCCGATCTCGGAGTGGGGGAAGGGCGCCCTCACGGCCTCTCGCTCATCGGCGCGGCGCTGTTCTGGCTATTAGTGCCGTTCGCGTTCTTCGGCGTTCGGCGACTGCGCGGCGATCCCGCCCTTGTGCCGCTGCTCGGTCCGTTCGTGCTCGTGTTCGTGGTGGCGGCGGTGTTCTACGGCGCGGTGCGCTTCCGGGTCCCGGCCGAGGTCCCGCTCGTCGTGCTGGCGGCGGTCGGCGTCGATCGCCTTCTCGTGCGCAGCGGGAACCGAGGCGAGGATCAGCGGCGCCGGTACCCTGAGCAGCCCGAGCCGGGGCCCGAGCGGCCCGGCGCCGCAGGCGCCGAGAGCGGAAAATAGGCTCCGCCGGTGCCGAGTCGACCGCTCGATCCGCGGACCTGGAGCCGCTTCGGGCGCGTGCTCCTGGTCATCACGATCGTCGGGCTCGGCATCCGGGCCGCGTACGTGGTCGGGGCCAAGCTCGAGGAGGGCACCAACATCGGTGACCAGATCTTCTACAACGCCGCCGCCAACCGGCTGGCGTGGGGCGACGGGTTCGTCGAGCCGTTCGACCCCCACCCGCCGCCGCTGCTGGGCTCCGACCCCGCGGCCGACCATCCGCCGCTGACGATCCTCGTGCTGACACCGGTGTCGTTGCTGACCGACGACAGCCCCAACGCCCACCGTTTCACCATGGCGCTGCTCGGCACTGCCACCGTTGTGCTGATCGGGCTACGGGGGCGGGCGCTGGCCGGCGACCGCGCCGGGTTGATCGCGGCAAGCATCGCCGCCGTCTACCCCAACTTGTGGGTGAACGACGGGCTGATCATGTCGGAGACGCTCAGCGCGCTCATCGTGACCATCGCGCTGCTCCTCACCTACCGGCTCCTGCGCGGGCCGAGCCTGAAGCTCGCGATCTGGCTGGGGGTGGTGTGCGGGCTCGCCGCGCTGACCCGGGCCGAGCTGGTGCTGCTCGTGCCCGCGCTGCTCGTCCCCGCCGCACTGTTGGCGCGCCAAACCGACCGCCGCATGCGCCTGCGCCTCGCCGCCGCCGGGACCGGGGTCGCGGTCGCGGTGATGCTGCCCTGGGTCGCCTACAACATGAGCCGGTTCGACGAGCCGGTGTTCCCCTCGACCAACGACGGCATCGCCCTCCTCGGTTCGAACTGCGAGACCGTCTACAACGGCTCCGACACCGGCCTCACCGACCTCAACTGCCTGAAGGGCAATCCTCGCGGCGACCAGTCGGTCGACAGCCGCATCTACCGCGACCGCGCCTTCGACTACATCAGCGAACACAAGGGGCGAGCCGTCGTCGTGACCGTCGCCCGGGTCGGGCGCACCTGGAGCGTCTTCCGGCCGCTGGACATGCTCGACTA
>JACDBD010000276.1 GCA_013695115.1 Actinomycetota bacterium
GCGTCGGCGCCGGTCTCCTCGGCGCGCTCGCGCTGGAACGACCGGTAGATGTCGAGGAGGGCCTGCTTCTGACGCTCGCTGATCGTCGGGTCGCGCAGGATGTCGCCCTCGAGGTCCTGCTCGTCGACGCGCTGCTCGAGGATGCCGGCCCGCACGTAGAGCGTCTCGGCCGAGATGCGCAGCCCCTTGGCGATCGCCTGGAGGATCTTCGCCGACGGCTCGCGCAGCCCCCGCTCGATCTGGCTGAGGTACGGGTTCGAGATGCCGGTCAGCTCGCTGAGCTTGCGCAGTGACAGGCGGGCGGTACGCCGCTGGTCACGGATGAACTCGCCCAGGTCGGCGGTCACGGGTGTCCGATCACGGCACCGACGTCAGGTCCGGCCGACTTCGTGGCGACTCGCGAGGTCGAGCTCGATGGCCTCGATGACGCGGTGCAGCGACCGCCTCCGCTCCGACAGCTCGCGCTCGAGCGTCGAGAGCTGTTCGATCCGACTTTCGAGATCCGCGTCGGACAGCGTCGGCAATGTGGCGAGGGTCTCGTCGAACGCGAGGTGCTCGAGGCCACGGTTCCACTTGATGTCCATCGAGGGAGCGAGGTGACGGGGTAGGCGGCTCTCGGTCACCGGGGCGCGCGGACCCTCGTCGGCCAGGATCTGCGGGAGCGCGGCGATGAGGTCGCCGACGGATCCTCCGGCGGCGCGGCGGGAGAGCTCGGCGCGCAGGATGTCGAGGCGGGCCTGGGCCAGGCGCCGGACGTACGAGACCTCGGTCTCGATCTCCAGGCACTCCGAGTGGCGCGAGCGCAGCTCTTCGAGGGAGCACGACGCGCGGTCGTCGACGTAGCCGGGCTCGAGTACCCGGTCGACCCGTCGTTGGTGCTGAGCCATCGCCGAATCAGGCTACCAGCGGCTCGCGCGGAACTCGCGCGTCAGCAGATGGAGGCGAGCGTCGGGTAGGGGTTGATCGCGGCGCCGCCACCCGGGTGGATCTCGAAGTGGGTGTGGGGCACGCCGGTCGCGTTGCCGGTGTCGCCGGTGGTCGCGACCAGTTGGCCCTGCGAGACGGAACCGCCCGATACCACGAACGTCTGGAGGTGCAGGTAGAGGTACGCATTGCCGTCGTTCCCCGCGATCGTGATGGTGTTCCCGCCGCCGCTGCTCTGCGAGGTGCTCACCGAGCCGCCGATCACCGCGTAGTTGGGTGCGCCGTAGGGCGCCATCATGTCGGTGCCCTGGTGCGTGCGCCCACCCGAGCGCGGGGCGCCCCATGAGTCGCTGAACGCGGAGCCCGGCAGCGGGCAGACCAGCCCGCCGATCACCTGGCCGTTGCCGGAGCCGCTCGAGGGACCCGAGCCGTTGCCGGAGCCGCTCGAGGGACCCGACGGGCCCGCCTTCGATCGGCGCGCCGCCTCTTCGGCGGCCTCTTCGGCGGCCTGGCGGGCGGCGGACTCGCGCGCCAGACGCTCTTCGAGCGCGGTCTCCGCGGCCTGCGCCTCGGCCAGCAGCCCGTCGAGCTTCGCCTGTTCCGCCTTGAGCTGATCGAGCGCGGACTCCTGGGCCTTCTTGGTCTCGTCCAGGTTCGTCCGCTGGTCCTCCAGGTCCTCGCTGAGGGCATGCAGCTCGGAGACGGCGGCGTTGTCGCGGGCGTTCACCTTTTCGAGGTACTCGTTGCGCCGAACCAGGTCACCGGGGTCGTCGTCGTCGAGCAGGAGAACGCCGTCCTCCTCGCTCGATCCCGTGTAGGCGTTCAGGGCCCGCCGGCGGACGGAGGCCCGCAGGTCGTCGGCCCGGGCCCTGCCGTCGGCGATGCGGGCCTCGACCGAGATGATCTCGTCGCCCAGCAACTGGACCTGACCGTAGGTCGTGGTGACCTTGGCGGCGATGTCGTTGGCGGCGGCCCGGGCCTCGGCCACCCGCTGCTTGGCGGCGGCGAGGTCGTCGCCGCTGCCGGCCGCGGACTGGGCCGGCAGCACAGCTGCCGAGCACACGAACGCCGCAACCAGGACGCGCTGGACGACGCGCATAAGCCCCTTTCGAGATCCGCCCGGACCGCCGGGACGCTATCGAGCCTGGCGGGGCGCAGGCAAGCACCCTGACGACCAGCGGTTTCGCGGACCATTGTGGGGGGGACATACGTTTCGTACCATCACCAGGAGGCTTCCAGGGGGACCCTCCCGCAGCCCGACCAGGAGGCACCCGATGCCCGAGTACACGCTCCCCGACCTGTCGTACGACTACGGCGCGCTCGAGCCGCACTACTCGGCCGAGATCCTCGAGCTGCACCACGACAAGCACCACGCCGCCTACGTGAAGGGCGCCAATGGCGCGCTCGAGAAGCTCGGTGAGGCCCGGGAGAAGGACACATTCGACACGATCAACCAGCTCCAGAAGAACCTGGCGTTCAACCTCTCCGGCCATGTGCTCCACTCGCTCTTCTGGCAGAACATGAGCCCGGACGGCGGCGACAAGC
>JACDBD010000278.1 GCA_013695115.1 Actinomycetota bacterium
GCCGGGGGAGGGCCCGCTCGCCGCGCTGGTCGCGGGGGCCGAAGCCCTGCGGGCGGGCGGCGCCGAGGGACCGGTGCTGTTGCTGGCCGTCGACCTGCCCTTCGTGGAGTCGCGGTTGCTCGACTGGCTCGCGTCCCGCCCCGGAGGCGGGAGCGTCGTCCCGACGGACGCGGCCGGCGAGCCCCAGCCGTGTTGCGCGCGCTACGGCGCCGGCGCGCTCGAGACCGCGGCGCGTCTCGTGGCCGCCGGGAAGCGCTCGCTGCGGGCCCTGCTCGACGTGACACCGGTCGACCTCGTTGTGCCCGCGGAATGGACGCGAATGGCGGAGCCGAACGCGCTCGACGATGCCGACACGCCCGAGGACGTCGCCCGCCTGGGCCTGATACCACCGGGATAGCGCCCCCGACCCGTCTGCCAGACTCGTCCACCGTGACCCCCGAGGCGTTGCTCGCGTGCTTTGCCGACGCGGCCGACGCGGCGCGTGACGCGGTCGGCGGACTCACCGCAACGGCGCGGCGGGGGCGGACCGACCGGCCGGGTCAGTACGACCTCGACGTCGTGGCCGACGCCGCAGTACTCGACGTACTGCGGCCGGTGGGCGTCGCCGTCGTGAGCGAGGAGTCGGGGTGTAGCGGCCCGCCGGATGCGCCGGTCACCGTGGTCGTCGACCCCGTCGACGGCTCCACCAACTGCGCGCGCGGGATCCCGTACTGGGCGATCTCACTGTGCGCCCTCGACGCCGGCGGCCCGCTGTGCACGCTGGTCCGGAACCAGGCCACCGGGTCGGTGACGACGGCGGTGCGCGGTGGTGGCGCCTCCCGTGACGGCGCTTCGCTCGTACCGTCGACGGTAAAGGCGATCGGGGACGCGGTCATCGACCTGGCGGGCATGCCGGCGCGCCCGCTCGGCTGGAAGCAGTTCCGCGCCCTCGGCTCGGCCGCCCTCGCACTGTGCGACGTCGCCGCCGGCGGGATCGACGGGTACATCGACGCCGTGGGCATCCACGCTCCCTGGGACTACCTGGGCGGGCTGCTGGCGTGCACCGAAGCCGGAGCGATCGTCGTCGACGCCCGGGATCGTCCGCTGGCCGTGGCCGACCCACACGCCCGTCGCCAGGTCCTGGCCGCGGGCACGACCGAGCTGCTCGCCGAGCTCCGCGCCGCGGTCGCACCGTGATCGACGACCGCGAGCTCGACGAGCTCCTGCGCGCGGCCGAGTCGGCGGCGCGCGCCGGCGGGATGATCGTCGCCGAGAGCTTCGGCGCCTCCGGCCCGTCGCGGGAGAAGGCCCCCGGCGACTGGGTGAGCGATGTCGACCTGGCCAGCGAGGCGACGATCCGGGGCGGGCTCGAGCGGCTCGCGCCCGGCATAGCCTTCTTCGGTGAGGAGACGGGCGGCGATCTCGAGCGCGTCGGCTGGCTCGTGGACCCATTGGACGGGACCGCCAACTTTCTCCACCGGTTCCCTGCCGTCGGCGTGTCGGTGGCCCTGGTCGAGGACGGCACGCCGGTCGTCGGCGTCGTGCACGCGCCCCTACTTGCCGAGACGTACACCGCCCGGCGCGGCGGCGGGGCCGCCCGCGACGGCCAACCACTGCAGGTGAGCAGCCGGCTCCCCGACCAGGCGATCTGCGCCACCGGCTTCCCGTTCCGGGCGAAGGCCGACCGGTTGCCGTCCTATTTTCCTGTGTTCGAGGCGGCGCTGCGCGAGTTCGAGGACCTGCGCCGGGCCGGGTCGGCCAGCCTCGATCTCGCTTGGGCCGCCAGCGGGACGTTCGACGGCTACTTCGAGCAGGCGCTCGGGCCCTGGGACGTGGCTGCCGGCGGCCTGCTCGTGCGCGAGGCCGGCGGAGTCGTCACCGACTGGGAAGGCGACGAGCAGGCCTGGATCTCCTCGGGCGACATCGTCGCCGGCCCGCCCGCCGTCCACGACCGGCTGCTCCGCCTGACGAAGGGCGCGCAGGGTTAGGTCGAGAAGCCGAAGATCTCCGAGACGGGCTTGGCCTCCTGGCGGACGCGAGCGACGTCGTCACCGAGCGCCGAGTAGACCGCGTCGGTCACCTGGAACAGCCGTTCCTCGGCGGGGAGGAACGACGGCAGGCTGTTGCTGACCACGACCATGACGACCTTGCACTCGGGGTCGGCGAGCCCGCGCGATGACGCCATGCCACCGTGGCCGAACGCGCGCCGGCTGGTCCCGCCGGTGAAGGAGCGCTGGACCCCGAGGCCCCAGGGCAGGTTCATCCGGAACAGCCGGTCCTTGATCCCGTAGCGGTGCACCGCGCCCATGAGCTCGACGGTGCGCGGCTCGAGGACCGATGGCCCGTACCCGAGCAGCGACTCGTAGAAGCGGGCGAGCTGGTGCGCGGGCCCGCGCATGCCGCCGCCGGGCTCGACCTTGGCCACGTGCCAGGGCTCGTTGTGGATCTCGTCGACCCGGTACGGCGCCATCCGGAAGCCGTCCTCGTCGGTGACCGGCATCGCGTGGCCCTTCCAGTACACCGGCGTGCGCCGTTCGCCCAGTTCGCGCTGCTCGGCCTCCGGGATGCCCATGCGCACGTCGTCGAGCCCGAGCGGCGCGCAGATCTGCTCGCGTACGTAGCGGTCGATCGGGCGGCCGTCGACCGCCTCGACGACGGCGCCGAGGATCTTCCAACCGCTGGCGGGGTGGTAGCCGGCGGCCGTCCCCGGCTCCCACTCGGCGGCGGCGGCGGCAATGGATGCCACGTCCTCGGCGTAGGTCCCGGGCTGGTCGAAGATCGTGGCGCTGGCGTTCGGGAAGCCGCCGGTGTGCACCAGCAGATGGCGGAGGGTGGCGCGCTCCTTGCCGTTGCCCCATCCGTCGACGTACTTGCTCACGAGGTCGTCGAGCCCGAGGCGACCCTGTTCCCACAGCTGGAGGATCGCCACCGCCGTGAACGGCTTGCCCGCCGAATACCACAGCATCACGTCGTCCCGCTGGAGGGCACGACCGGGGCGCGACTCGCCCACGGCGGCGTCGACGAGCGTCTCGCCCCGCAGCGACACGTAGCACTGGGCGCCTTCGTGCCAGTCGTCGGCCCGCTGCTTCTCGAGGAGGTCGAGGACGGGACCGAGATCAGGTGCGGTCATCGCCTCGGAAGCCTACGGTCAGAGCCGCCGAGGGGGGCGAGGGCGTCCCAGGACACTGCCTGAGCGAACCCGAAAAATCCTTGGACAGCGCCCGGCGGGCGTGTACCCTGACGGTTCGCCCGTGAGTCGCGGGCGTAGAGCGAAAGGCACCGCCACGATGCACGGCTACGGCACGCAGCGCCAGTACCAGGCGCAGGCCGGGGTCGCGCGCGTCCGGGCGGCCTTCGCCTGCGCCATGCCGGCCAGCTCGTGGTCGACCACGTCGAACCTCGGCGTGACCACCATCGACCACAAGCCCGGTCGGCCCCGGCGGCTCCGAGTGAACTCGCCGTAGCACTCCCGCTACCGCAAGATCACCACCAGGCCGCCGGGGCACTCCCGGCGGCCTTTGTTGTTGTTCCTGACCGCCGACCCAGGAAGCGCACACCAACCAATCGAAGCGACACGACGAGGACAGGAGAAGCAGGGCGATGTTCGCCATCCAGTACGAACAACTGGTCGCCGAGGAAGTCTGGCGGCGCGAGGCCCGATGTCGGGACGGCTCTGCCGCGCTCACCGAGCTGTTCTTCTCGGAGCAGCTCGACGACATCGCGCGGGCGAAGGCGTTCTGCCGCGCCTGCCCGGTGCGCGAGGCCTGCCTCGAGGCGGCCCAAGCCCGGCGCGAGCCGTGGGGCGTCTGGGGTGGCGAGCTGTTCGCCAACGGGAAGGTCCTGGCGCAGAAGCGGCGCCGGGGCCGGCCGCCCAAGGTCCGCCCGCCCGAGCCCGAGTACGACGAGTTGGGCCAGCTCGTCGCCGAGGCCCAGAGCGCGTAAGGCCTGACCCGCGAGGCGCCGGTCCGGTGCGTACCCCCCCGCACCGGGCCGGCGGAGCCGGGCGCGAGATCGCCGCACGAGGGCGGGTCGGGGTGACGGTGGGTGTCACTCCCCCCGGCACCTGAGCCGAGCCCCGGCCTGCCCGCGGTGAAGCGTCCGGTACCGTGATCGGTCCGGGCGTTTAGCTCAGTTGGCTAGAGCGCCGCTCTTACAAGGCGGAGGTCGCAGGTTCGAGGCCTGCAGCGCCCACCATTCCAATCCCGCTGGTCCCAGCCGCTTCCGAAGGTTCTTGACCTCGCGCAGGGGACTCCTCGCGGGACCGCTGAGTGCGCAGACCCGGCAGTGGGGTGGCGCGGCGCCGTCGGGCGTGTCAGTCGGCGAATGTGCCCTCCAGTAGCGGGGGATTGCTGGACGACTGCACCCCGGGAGCGGCCTCTTCGGTCACGAGGAATCCGAGCGCGCCGCCGCCGACGCGGAACGCGGTGACGCGAGGGTCGGGACCGAGTACTCCCACCGAGATGGCGCGGACGCCGTCTCGCGCTCCAGCGAGCGCCCACAGTTGGTAGGTGCGATCGTCGGGCAGGCGGCGCAGGTTGTCGTCGAGGAGGTAGCCGCTTCCGTCGGGGAGGTAGACGAGCTCGGCTCGGAGCGTTCCGTCGATCGAGTCGAGGACGAGCCGTTGCGCGTCCGGATCGCGGCTGGCGGTCTCCGCCGCGGCGAGGACACCTTGCCCGGTGGCGGCGACCTCGAGGTTCTCGATCTGACGGCCCTGGTGCACGACCTGGACGCCGAGCACGACGATCGCCAGAATCGCCGCCGCGATGCCGCCCACGGCCGCCGCCCGTCGGACCCGCGATCGGCTGAGGCGGGTCACGACAGCCCGATGGCGCAGTTCGAGTTGCGGTGGTTCCTCCTCGAGTGCATGCGCGATTCGATCCCATACATGGGCAGGCGCGTCGCTGCCGGCGTGCGCGAGGAGCGCCGCCGCCTCGCGGAACTCGACGACCTGGACCCGAGCGCGCGGGTTGCGCCCCAAGTGCCGTTCGATCTGTTCGCGCTCCTCAGCCGAGACGGCGTCGATGGCGTAGGCGCCCAACAGCGCATCGAGCTCCTCGGCGCTCAGGTTTCCCGCCATGGTCCCCCCTCGCCCCCGATTCCGTTCTCGACCAATGCGCCCCGCAGGCGCAATAGTCCCGAGCGGATCCGGCTCTTCACGGTGCCCTCGGGCTCGTCGAGCAGTTCCGCCACCTCGCGGTAGGTGTTCCCGCCGAAGTAGGCGAGCTCGATGGCGGCGCGCTCACCGTCACTGAGGGCGGCCAGCGCCTCTCGGACGTGCTCCTCGAGCGCGAGGTCCCACACCTCGCGCTCGAGGTCGTAACCCGCCGCCGCAGTGGAGCGCGCCTCGCGCTCCTCCCGCACCCGCCGGGACGACTCGGACCGCACGAGGTCGACGCTGCGACCGTGGGTCTGGGCGAGGAGGTATGAGCGGAGCGAACCGCGCCCGGCGTCGAACTTGTCGGGCTGGTTCCACAATCTCAGGAACACCTCCTGGACGACGTCCTCGGCGAGATTGCGCTGGGTGAGGATGCGATGCGCGAGCGCGAAGGACGCGCCCGCGTGTCGTCTGTAGACCTCGGCCAGGGCCTCTTCGCGGAAGCGTCCGACGGCCACCATCAGCATGGCCTCGCTAGCTTCCCGCACGTCGTCGGTCTGCAATCTTCGTTCCTGGGTGGGGGCCGGTAAGCGGCTCAAAGCCTGACCCCGGATGGGTCCAACGTCGGACGACTCGCCACGATGACGCCGGCGAGCGCCACGACCGCGACCACTTCAGCTACCCCGGCGACCACAGCTTCAAACGTCGCCTGAGTGTCGGAGAACCCGAGGAAACCCGTGGTCCGAGTGAATACGTAGGCGACCAGGGTCGTCGCGGCGAGACCGAGGCCCGCGAGTGCCGCCGGAAGGGCGAGCCGCGGCCAGCGCAGCGAGACGACGAGAGCCTCCGCGATCACCACCGCCGCGATGGCGTTGAGGATGAAGGCTCGGCTGATCGTCAGTCCCAGCACGTTCTCGGGGTGGATACCCCGGTATCCGCCTTCGAAGTACAGGTAATAGTGGACGTAGCCGCTGGTGAATATGCCCGCGGCGCCGACGAGGGCCAAGACCCGACGTGGTCCCCATCTCGGGGGGCCCGGCCCGGTACTCGCGGACGCCGGACTACTCGTCAACTTCGATGACCCCTGTCATGTAGTCGTGGATCTCGCAGTGGTACCGCTGGCGGCCCGGTCCCGCGACGGTGATCGTCTCATGGTCTCCGCCGTCGAGGTCGCCGGTGTCGAACTCACCGTCGTCGGCAGTGAGCGTATGGGCCGCGTCGTCGGTGTTCGTCACCATGATCCTCGTTCCGGCGCTCACGCGCAGGGATGTCGGCGAATACGCGAAGCCCTCGATGACGACCTCGTTCCCGTTCCCCGACCCGGAAGCCGCGTCGTTCGACTCTGAGCGCAGCAGGACCGTAACGAGCACGGCAACGACTGCAACGACCGGTACGATGAGTGCTACTCCTGCCGTCGTGATTGTTTCGCGTCGCATGCCGGCACTCCGAGTCCCTCAGGAGCGGTACGACTGTGTTCGTCACCGAAGCCGACTACGGATGATCGTGTGCGGTCGGCGGAAACATCTCCGGATGACCGTCCGGTAGGCGACCCGCCTCCGAATACCCCGTGAACTCGCTGGCGGCCATCGAGCACGGAAAGGGCCACGTATGAACCTCGGAGCGACCGAACTGATCATTGTCCTTCTCATCGTTCTGTTGGTCTTCGGGAGCACCAGGCTGCCGAAGCTCGCCCGGTCGATGGGCCAGGCGTCGCGGGAGTTCAAGGCCGGCGTCGACGAGCGCATCGGCGATACCGACGAGCGCGCCTCATCGTCCTGACGCGACCTCGCCCGTCCGGATCACCCGCAGGTAGGACCCCCAGATGCCGCAAGTCGGTCCGCTCGAGATCATCGTGATCCTCGCCGTGGCCCTGATGGCGTTCGGGCCCAACGAGATGCCGAAGGTGGCGCGCCAGGCCGCCACGGCCTGGCGCCAGGTCCAGAGGTTCCGGGCCGACGTCGGGTCCAAGTTCGAGAATGCACTGGCCGAGGTGGACGACGCGCCTGCCTCTACGCCGGCTCGGGCCGAGCCGCCCCCGCAGCGAGTCGACCGGGACCCGCCGCGCCGCGTCAACTCCGACTGACGCGTATCCGTGACCGCCGTCGTGACCCGCGACGACGACCGCATGTCGATCGTCGAACACCTGGCCGAGCTCCGCCGGCGCATCATCGTGTGCATGATCGCGATCACGGTCGGGGCGATCGTCGCCTACATCTTCTCGCTGGACGTGATCCGGTTCCTGATCGACTACTACAGGGACGCCACCGACGGCCGACGGGACGCACTGATCTTCACCGGCCCCCTCGACGCCTTCGCCACCCGGCTGAAGGTCGCTACCTATGGTGGCATCGTGCTGGCGTTGCCGGTCTGGCTCTTCCAGTTGTGGCGCTTCGTGACCCCCGGCCTCGAGCCGAAAGAGAAGCGGTACGCGGTCCCGTTCGTCGCCACGTCGATCCTCTTGTTCGTCTCCGGCACCGTCGTGGCCCTGCTCACGCTGCCCAAAGCCCTCGACTTCCTGTTGAACATCGGAGGTTCCGAGCTGGAGCCCCTCCTGAGCGCCGACCGCTACCTCTCGTTGGTCACCCTCATGGTCGTGGCGTTCGGAGTGGCGTTCCAGTTCCCGGTCGTCTTGGTGTTCCTGCTCCTCGCCCGTGTCATCTCTACCGCCCAGCTTCGGCGCTGGCGACGGGCAACGGTCGTCATCATCGTGGTCTTCGCCGCCTTCATCACGCCGAGCCAAGACCCCTACTCCCTGCTGTTCATGGCCGGGCCCATGTACGTCTTCTACGAGCTCAGCATCGTTCTCGGCAGGGTGCTCAAGCGATGA
>JACDBD010000296.1 GCA_013695115.1 Actinomycetota bacterium
CACCCTCCGGTACGTTGAGCGCGATGGACGCGTCGGCCGCCGCCACCCGCGTCCGTTGGGGCATCCCCGACGTCGCCCTCGCCTGGGTAGCCGGTCTGATCGGCGCCGTCGCCCTCGGCGGGATCTCGGCCGCAGTGCTCGACGTCCCCGACGACAAGCTCGCCGACGACATCGGGGTGTTCCTCGCCACCCTGGCCGGCCAGACCCTCCTCGTCGTGCTCGTGCTGGCATTGGTCGCCCGGTCCAAGGGCCGGGGCTCCCTCACTCGCGACTTCGGGCTGACGATCCGGCTCCGCGACGCCGGCTGGCTCGCGGCTGGAGTCGGGCTCCAGATCGCGCTCGGACTCGCGTTGTACCCGATCGCCGAGCTCTACGGCCGGGACGAGTCCCAGGGCGTCGTCGACCTGCTCGAGGACACCTCGGGCGCGGGCCTGGCCGCGTTCGCCGTCGCCGTGGTTCTGGTCGCTCCCCTCGCCGAGGAGCTGCTCTTCCGCGGGGCGCTCCTGCGCGCCCTGCTCCGGCGGACGACGCCCGCCGGGGCGATCTTCCTGTCCGCCCTCGTCTTCGCGCTGGTCCACCCGCTGGGCGACCCCGAAGTCGGCTCGGTCATCGTCGTCCCGGCGATCCTCACCCTGGGGGTCATCTCCGGGTACCTGGCGGTCCGCAGCGGCAACCTCTCCCGCTCGATCATGCTCCACGCCGGCTTCAACCTGCTCACGGTCGTCGCGGTCATCGCCGACTGACTAGTCACCTGCGCGAATCGGCTCAAGTCTCCTCGCCGAAATGCCGTTGATCTAGCGGCTGAGGTCACAGGGAGGCTGGCTTATGCCGTGCACGACTTGTTCGAAAGGCGCTCTCGTCGAGATCCGGATGCGGATCGGGGGCTCCGACATCACCTTCCGCCGGTGCGGCCGCTGCGAGACCCAGGCGTGGGAGACGGTCGAAGGCCCGGTCGCGCTAACCGACGTGCTCGACCTGGCCCGCGCCCAGGCCTGATCCGGCTCAGCGGTGCCCGGGTGCCAAGCTGGCACCCGTGGGCGCCCCGACGTCGCTGATCGAGGCGCTGGACCACGGCCGAGCCGGCCTTCGCCGGCGGCTGGCCGCGATCCTTCCCGCCACCGATCCGGCGCGGCCCTGGTACGAGCGGCTCGAGGCCTGGATCGGCCTCGCCGTCGTCGCCGCCTGTGGCCTCTTCCTCCTGTTCCAGCAGCAACCCCACCTGCTGCTGCGCGACACGACCACCGCGGGGGGCGATACCGGCGCCCACGTGTGGTGGCCGGCCTATCTCCGCGACCACCTGCTCCCGCACTGGCGGCTCGCGGGCTGGTCGCCCGCCTTCTACGCCGGCTTCCCCGCGGGCCAGTTCTACTTTCCGCTGCCCGCCCTGCTGGTCGTCGCCCTCGACGTCGTCCTGCCGTACAACATCGCGTTCAAGCTGGTCACCGCGCTCGGGCCGATCCTGCTGCCCGTCGGCGCCTATGGGTTCGGTCGGGGCCTGCGCTTCCCCCGGCCCGCGCCCGCGGCCATGGCGGTGGCGGCCACCGCCTTCCTCTTCTTCAAGGGCCGGCCCGGCACCAGCACCGAGGCGACGTCGCAGGCCTTCAACCAGCGGATCATGGGCGGGACGCTGGCGAGCAACCTGGCGGGGGAGTTCTCGTTCACGCTCGCGCTCGCGCTGGCGTTGGGCTTCCTGGGCGCGCTGGCGTGGGCTCTCGACCACCCCACTGACCACCCTCCGAACGACGGACGGCGCCGGGCGTGGCTCCCGGCGGTGCTGCTGGCCGCGACGGTGCTCAGCCACCTGGTCGTGGCGGTCTTCGCCGTCGTGGGCGCACTCGTCGTGTGGCTCGCCCACCGCCCGGCGCGCAACTACTTCCGCGCGCTCGCGATCGGCGGCGTCGGCGCGTTGCTCACCGCGGTCTGGAGCGTGCCCCTCGTCGCCACGCTCGGGTACACGACCGACATGGGGTACGAGCCGATCCGCCGGTACGTCGACTACCTCTTGCCCTCTTACTTCTGGTACCTCTACCCCTTCGCCCTCGTCGCCGTGGTCGCCGTCGTGGTCCGGCGCCGTTGGTGCACCCTCCAGCTCGCCGTCATCACCGCGGCGATGGCCCTGGTCTTCCGGCTGTGGGACGTGTTCGACACGCCGGCGTGGAACCTGCGCTTCCTGCCCTTCTGGTATCTCGGCCTCTTCCTGCTGGCGGCTGTGGGGGTGGCGGAGCTGGTGCGGGGCATCGCCGCGCTCGCGGCGCGAACGGTCGAGGACGACTGGTGGGGGACGGCCGAGCGCCGTGAGGACGATGAGCCCGACGTCCCCCCGCCGTCGGACGCCGGGCTCGTTCCCGTACCGTCCGACGTCCCCGCCCCGGCCGACACCCCGGCGCGCCCGTCGGGCGCGCTCATTCGGTCGGTGACCGCGGTCGCGCTCACGGTCGTGCTCGCCGTCGTCGTCCTCGTCCGGGTACACCAATCGCGCGACTTCCTCGACTTCTGGGTCCGGTACAACTACACGGGTTACGAGCGGGCCGACTACCTGGTCGCGCCGACCGGCAAGAGCTCCGACGAATACCGCACGCTGATCGACACCCTCGACGACCTCCCGCCCGGCCGGCTGCTCTGGGAGAACGACTCGCCCGCGCTCGGCGCCTACGGGACCGCGCTGTCCCTCATGTTGCTCCCGTACTGGACCGACCAGCGGATCGGATCGATGGAAGGCCTCTACTACGAGGCCGCGGCCACGACGCCCTACCTCTTCCTCACCGTCGCCACCCTCACGACGCCGGGCAAGGCGTCGAACCCGGTGCGGGGCCTGACCTACCGGACGATCGAGGACTTCGACCTCGGCGTCCGCTATCTCCGGCTCCTCGGCGTGCGCTACTACCTGGCCCAGTCGGCCGACGCCAAGGCGCGCGCCGACGCCCACCCCGACCTCGAGCTCGTCGCCGAGGTGCCCGACCTCGACGGCCGCCCGCCGGTGGGATGGAACGTCTACGAGGTCGCCGGCGCGTCCCTGGTCGAGCCGCTGCCGCGCGAGCCCGTCGTGGTCGAGGACGTGGCCCTCGACGACTGGCGCGACGACGTCGCGTTGCCATGGTTCGACGACCGCGCCGCGCTGGACCAGCCGCTCGTCACCGGCGGACCCGAGCAGTGGCCCCGCGCGGACGCAAAGGACGCGCGGGAGCGGAACGGCCGGCCGCTCCCGGACGTGCGCGTGACCGACATCGAGGAGACCGACGACTCCATCTCGTTCCGCGTGTCGCGCACCGGCGTTCCCGTCCTCGTCAAGACGTCGTACTTCCCCAATTGGCGGGCGTCGGGTGCGGACGGGCCCTGGCGGGCCACACCCAATCTGATGGTGGTGGTGCCGACGAGCAAGGAGGTCCGCCTCGAGTACGGCACGACCACGGCGGAGTACCTCGGCCGGGCGGGCACGGTGGCCGGCGTCGCGGGGCTCGGGGCGTTGATCTGGTGGCCACTCCGCCGGAGGGACCGGGGGCGCGACGACGAGGAGGACGGCCCGGGAGCGGCGACCGGCCCGTGAGGCGACCATAAGGAGGGCAGGTACCCTGCCGCCGAGGAGCGCGACCAGGAAAGGAGGCCCCGTGTCTGCGTCGCTCGACGTCATCTTCAAGGCCTACGACATCCGCGGCGTCTACCCCGACGAGCTCGACGAGGGCGTCGCCCGCAGCGTCGGGAACGCGTTCGTGGCCTTCACCGGCGCCGATCGGATCGCGGTCGGACGCGACATGCGCCCGTCCTCCGAGCCGCTTGCAGCCGCGTTCGTCGAGGGGGCCACGCTGGCGGGCGCCGACGTGATCGACCTCGGCCTCACCTCGACCGACCTGTGCTGGTTTGCCTCCGGTCACCTCGATGCCCCCGTCGCCATGTTCACCGCCAGCCACAACCCGTCCGAGTACGGCGGCATCAAGCTCAGCCGCGCCGGGGCCGCGCCGGTGGGGGAGGAGACCGGCCTGGCCCAGATCAAGGCGGCGGTCGAGAGCGGCCTGCTCGAGCGAGCCGGTGAGCGCGGGAAGGTCGAGCCCCGCGACCTGCTGCCCGACTTCGCCGCCCACGTCCGCTCCTTCGTCGACGTCGCCGCGCTCCGCCCGTTGCGGGTGGTGGCCGACACCGCCAACGGCATGGGCGGCCTGGTCGCGCCACCGGTGTTCGACGGCCTGCCCTTTGACCTGACGATCCTCTACCCCGAGCTCGATGGCACGTTCCCCAACCACCCCGCCAACCCGATCCAGCCCGAGAACCTCGAGGACCTCCAGAAGGCGATCGTCGAGGCCGACGCCGACGTGGGCCTCGCCTTCGACGGCGACGCCGACCGCGTCTTCCTCGTCGACGACCGTGCCGCGGTGCTGTCCGGGTCGCTGACCACGGCGATCGTCGCCAAGGGCATCCTCGAGCAGTATCCCGGCGAGACGATCGTGCACAACCTGATCTGCTCGAAGGCGGTGCCCGAGATCGTCCGCGAGATGGGCGGGACGCCGGTGCGGACCCGGGTCGGCCATTCGTTCATCAAGCAGGTGATGGCCGAGACCGGCGCGATCTTCGGCGGCGAGCACTCCGGCCACTACTACTTCCGCGACAACTACCGGGCCGACAGCGGCCTGATCGCCGCGCTCGTCGTGCTGGAGCGGCTGTCGCGCACCGACGAGCCGCTCTCGGAGCTGCGCCGGCCCTACGAGCGCTACGCGGCGTCGGGGGAGATCAACACCCGGGTCGATGATCCGCCGGCGGTCATCGAGAGGGTCGCGGCCGCGTACAAGGACGCAGAGCAGGACCGCCTCGACGGTCTGACCGTCGATTTGGGCGACTGGTGGTTCAACCTGCGGCCGAGCAACACCGAGCCCCTGCTCCGGCTCAACCTGGAGGCCGCCGACGCCGCCGCCTGCGATCGGCACACCGCCGAGGTGCTGGCGCTCATCCGCGAGGAGAAGTAGCTCGAAGGCCTGCCAGAGGCGAGGCGACCATGAAGATGGCAGGTACCCTGCCGCCGAGCGAGTGCGACCAGAAGAGAAGGAGGAACCAACTGTGGCGCTCGACGCCAAGCTGCTCGAGATCCTGGCCTGCCCCGAGGACAAGGGGCCGTTGCTCTACTTCGAGGACGAGGACGCGTTGTACAACCCGCGCCTGAAGAAGCGGTACGCGGTACGCGACGACATACCGATCATGCTGATCGACGAAGCCGAGACCGTCGACGACGCCGAGCACGACCGCCTGACGGCCAAGGCCGAGGCCGAGAACATCCAGCCGACCTTCGAGAGCTGAGCGGTTTGCCGACCGACTCGCTGAGGTTCGTGGAGGCGGTCGGGGGACTCCCCGAGCAGTTGACGGCCGCCCACGAGGAAGCCGCCGAAACCATCGACGTCAGCGGGCTCGGTGCCGCCGACGACATCACCAACATCGTCGTGCTGGGCATGGGCGGCTCGGGGATCGCCGGCGACGTGCTCGCCGCCGTCGG
>JACDBD010000303.1 GCA_013695115.1 Actinomycetota bacterium
CGCCCTGGTCGTGGGGGTGGCGACGGCTCTCGTCGCGCTCGCGCTCCGCGGTCGGGCGGGTCTGGCCGTCGGCGCCACCGCGATGATCCTGCTCGGGACGGCGGTCACCCAGCGCGCTCACGACGGCCTCGTGCACTCGCCGCTCGCCGCACCGGTGGCCGCGCGCGACCAGGCTGCTGTCACCGGCACCCTGGTCGAGGACCCGGAAGGCACCCGTTTCACCGCTCGGGTGCTGGTGCGGGTGGACGGGATCACGAGCGATTCGACCGGTGCAACGGCATCGGCCGGGGGCCGCACCGTGCTCGTGACCGCCGGTGGTGACGCCGGCCTGCGCCTCCAGCTCTTGTCGGCGGGGGACCGGGTCGAGCTGCGCGGCTGGCTCGCGCCGTTGGCCGGCTACGACGAGCGCTTCCGCTGGCGGCACGCGGTGGGACGCTTCGATGCGACCGAGCTCCTGTCGTTCACGGGACCGAGCTCACCGCTCCTCCGCGCAGCCAACGGCTTGCGGGAGATCGTGCTCCGGGGCGGCGACCACCTGCCCGCCACCGAGCGCGCCGTCGTCGCCGGGTTCTTGCTCGGCGACACCCGAGGGCTGACCCCCGAGATGGAGGAGCGCTTCCGGGCCGCCGGGCTCACGCACCTGCTGGTGGTCTCGGGCGCCAACGTCGCCTTCGTGCTCGTCCTGGCGGGACCGGTCCTGCGCCGTTTCGGCCTCGGGGGTCGGCTCGTCGGCGGGCTCGCCGTCCTGATCGTGTTCGGCACGATGACGCGCTGGGAGCCGTCGGTATTGCGAGCGTGCGCCATGGCCGCGTGCTCGATGACCGCCCTGCACCTCGGGCGGCCGACCGCGGGCCTGCGCGTGCTGGCCCTCGCCGTCATCGGGCTGTTGCTCGCCGACCCCTTCCTCGTGCACTCGGTGGGGTTCCTGCTGTCGTGCGGTGCGAGTGGGGGGATCGCGCTCATGGCGCCGCCCCTGTCGGCGCGATTGCGGGGTCCCCGCTGGGTGCGCGACGGGCTGGGAGTGACGCTGGCGGCGCAGATCGGGGTGGCGCCGGTCATGCTGCCGATCTTCGGCGCGCTGCCGGTGGCGGCACTGCCGGCGAACCTGGTGGCGGTGCCGCTGGCCGGGCCCCTCACGGTCTGGGGGCTGACCGCGGGCGTGGCCGGCGGGATCGTGAGCCGATGGTCTCCGGGCATCGCCGCGTCGCTCCAGCTCCCGACGCTTCTGCTCGTGCGGGCCGTGCTCGGCGTGGCGTCGCTCGCGGCGCGCATCCCGTTCCAGGTCGACGGCCGCACTGCCTTCGCCCTGGTCGCGCTGGTCGCCACCGGTGCAGCGGCAGGACGAGCGCGGGCAGCCCGTAGGGTGGGAGGCGATGACCGCGTTCCGGCTCGGTGACCGCGTGCTCGACCTCACGACCCGCACGTTGGTGATGGGGATCCTCAACCGCACGCCCGACTCGTTCTACGACCAGGGCGCGACCTATGAGCTCGACGCGCTCGTCCGGCGGGCCGAGACGTTGGTGGCCGAAGGCGCCGACATCCTCGACGTCGGCGGGGTCAAGGCCGGGCCCGGGCCCGAGGTGGGCGAAGCCGAGGAGCTCGACCGGGTCGTGCCCGCGGTCGAGGCGCTGCGCGCCCGGTTCGACGTCCCGGTCTCGGCCGACACCTGGCGGGCGAGCGTGCTCGCCGCCGCCTGCGCCGCCGGCGCCGTTGTCGGCAACGACATCAGCGGGTTCGCCGATCCCGAGTACCTCGCCACCGCCGCCGCCCACAACGCATCGGTCGTTGCCACCCACATCCGTCTGCGCCCGCGCGTGCCCGATCCGGAGCCGATGTACGGAGACCTCGTCGGGGAGGTGACCGCGTTCCTCCTCGAACGGGCCCGGACGGCCGAGGAGGCCGGCCTCGCCGCCGACCAGATCGCCCTCGACGCCGGCCTCGACCTCGGCAAGACGCCGGCCCAGAGCGCGCTGCTCTTGCGGGAGAGCTCGGTCCTCGCCGGCCACGGCTACACGCTGCTGCTGTCGGCGTCGAACAAGCGGTTCCTCGGCGAGCTGCTCGGGCTCGACATCGACGACCGCGGGCACGCGTCGTTGGCCGCGACCGCATACGGCGTCGCCCACGGATGCCGGATCGTGCGGGTGCACGACGTCGCGGGGAGCGCGCGGGTCTGTCGCATGATCCAGGCCATCCTCGAGGTGGAGCGAGACGGGGCCCGGGTGCCGTGAGCGTCCACCTGGTCCGCGGCGACGACCCGGTGTTGCGCGACGAAGCGCTCGGTCGACTCGTGGGCGACCTGCTCGGGGAGGACGACCGCACCCTCGCGCTGGAGGAGCTGACCGTGCCGGGGCGGGCGGCGCCGGGCGAGGAGAGCGACGAGCCCGGCGGCACCCCCGGTGGTGCGGCCGGTGGTGCGGAAGCGCGCGAGCAGGTGGTCGCGGCCGCGCTGAACGCCGCCCAGAGCCCGCCGTTCATGACCGAGCGGCGCGTGGTGGTCGTCCGCGACGTCGGCAACCTCGCTGTCGGCGACGCCGAGCCGCTGGTCTCGTATCTCGCCGACCCGATGGACACGACCGCGCTCGTGCTCGTCACCGGGGGTGGCCGGCTGCCGGCCAACCTGACCAAGGCACTGAAGAGCGCGAAGGCGACCGAGGTCGCGCCGAGCGCGGAGAAAACGGGGGACGTCCTCGGCGAGCACCTGAAGGACGCGGGGGTGAAGTTGCGGCCGGACGCGGCCAAGGCGGTCGCCGCCCACCTGGGCGAGGACGCCGGACGCGTACCCCAGCTCGTCGAGGTGTTCTCGGCTGCATTCGGCGACGGGGCGACGCTCGACGTCGACGACGTGGAGCCTTACCTCGGCGAGGCCGGGGCGGTGCCGAGCTACCAGCTCACCAACGCCATCGAGGCCGGGGACGTGCCCGGCGCGCTGGAGACGCTGCACCGCCTCCTGAATGCCACCGGCTCGCGGCAGGCCAAGCCGATGCACCCGCTCCAGGTGCTGGGGCTCCTCCACGGCTACTACCGCCGGATCCTGCGGCTCGACGACCCCGATCTGCGCGGCCCCAAGGACGCGGTGGCGGCGCTCGGCGGTCGAGTCAAGGAGTACCCCGCTCGGAAGGCCCTCGACCAGGCCCGGGCGCTGCGGGCCAGCGGGCTGCGCGAGGCGTTCGACCACCTGGCCCAGGCCGACATCGACCTCAAGGGGGCGCGTGCCATCCCCGAGGACGCGGTGATGGAGGTGCTGGTGGCGAGGCTGGCCCGGCTGTCGGGGCGGGCCAAGACCGGCTCGCGCCGGATGAGCTGACTAGCTCGGCTTGGCTCGCCGCATCAGACGCGACGTGCGCCGGGCAGCGGCGTTCTTGTGAAGCGTGCGCTTGGACGCGGCTTTCCCGAGGCGCTTCTGCGCCAGCCGGGACTTCTCGCCGGCGTCGGCGGCGCCGGCTTCGGCGGCCGTCTGCGCCGCCTTCACGCGCGTCTTGAGCTCGGAGCGGACGGTCTTGTTCCGCACCCGGCGGCGCTCGTTCTGGCGGTTGCGCTTGATCTGGCTCTTGATGTTGGCCACGAAGGGTCGACGTTAGCCCAAGGCGAGGATCAGCGGCGCAGGTACCCTGAGCCGCCCGAGCCGGGCCCGAGCGGCCCGAGCGGAAAGGCAGGGAGAATGTGGCGGTGACCCCACTGGAGCGGCATCGCGCCCTGGCAGTCATCGCCCACATCGACCACGGAAAATCCACGCTGGCCG
>JACDBD010000313.1 GCA_013695115.1 Actinomycetota bacterium
GCGGCGCCTGTCCCGCCTCTACCTCGGGCGCGAGGCCGCCCGCATCCGCCGGAGCGGGACGCCGGTGCTGGCGTTCCAGCCCGTCGCCGCCGACCTCGCCGCCATGGGCCTCAACGCGATGGACCCGGCCCGGCGGGCCCCCGTCACTCGCCAGGCGCGCGAGTCGACGCGCCGGCGCCTGGAGCGACCGGACGTCCGTGACCGTTTGGAGCTCCTCCACCCGGCTCGGGCTGCGAGTCGCTGACCAGCTTCAGCAGCTCGCTCATCCCGTCCTCGATGCCCCGGCACAGCACGCCGATGTCGGGCGCGCTGTCGTAGTCGCCGGTCACGCCGTAGTTGAGCATGCCGTTGTAGGAGAAGATCGCGATGCCGACGCGGACGTGACCGGCGATCGGGACGAACGGGAACGCCTCGAGCATCGGCCGCCCCGCCGCGTAGAGCTGGAGCTGCGGGCCGGGTACATTGGTGGTCACCGTGTTCACGTTGCGCTGCGGGATGCCCCGGGCGACGCGGGCGCCCAGCGCGAGCAGCGTCGCCGGCGCGAAGCCGGCCAAGCTCGTGAGCACCTCGCCCGCCACCGCCTGCTTCGACTCCTTGAGCCCGTCCATCTGCGCCCGAATGGCCTCGAGCCGTTCGACGGGGTCGGCAATGCCGACGGGGAGCTCGGCGATCATCGCCGAGACGCGGTTGTTATAGGTACCGCGCTCAGTTTCGGTGCGGACCGAGACCGGCACCAGCGTGCGGACGACCCGGTCGTCCACCGACTCGCCCCGTCCGAGTAGGAAGTCGCGGAAGCCCTTCGTGAGCACGGTGAGCACGACGTCGTTCACCGTCCCACCCAGGCCCTTCCGCACCGTCTTCACGTCGGCGAGGGTGGTGCGGGCCCAGTCCCAGCGGCGGTGCGGCCCGATCGGCCCGTTGAGCGTCGACGGGACCGTCGGGCGCACGGCACCCGCGAACGACGCCGCGCCGCGGAAGACCTCGCCGGCCATCGCCGCCAGCTGCCGCCAGCCCCGCGTCGTCGCCCGCAGCGCCCGGAACTGCTCGTAGGGGCTGACGACCAGGTCGCCGAGCGCCTCGGTCACCACCCGGACGTCGGACGGCTCGGGCTCGGGCTTCCAGTCGTCGGTTGCCGGCGGCGCAGGATCGGGCTCGGCGTCGAGCACGACCGCGAGAAGGTCGGAGCCCGAGACGCCGTCGACCAGGCAGTGGTGCACCTTCGAGACGATCGCCCAGTGGCTGTCGTCGAGGCCCTCGACCATCCACATCTCCCACAACGGCTTGCTGCGGTCGAGTTGCTGGGCCATGAGCCTGCCCACCAGGTTGCGGAGCTGGTCATCGCCGCCGGGTCGGGGCAGGGCGGTGTGGCGCAGGTGGTAGCCCGCGTTGAAGTGGGGGTCGTCGACCCAGAGGGGCCGACCGAGTTGGAGAGGGACGAACCGCACCTTCTGGCGGTAGCGCGGCACCAGCGGCAGCTTCCCCGCCACCATGTCGCGGAAGGCCTCATACGGCGGCGGAGGTCCCTCGAAGATCGCCACCGACCCGATGTGCATATGGCTCACGCCGTCCTCGATGTGCAGGAACGACGCATCGAGCGGACTCATCCGATCCATGTTTCCTCGCTCTCTCGCTGCGGCGCAGGTTACCTGCGCCGCGGGCGCTCGTTCGCTGGCGAGCGACTCCGCGAGCTTCGCTCGCTCCGTCGCCGCGCGCTAGCCCATCCAACCGGCGTCGGAGAGCTTGCGGTCGATGGCGTAGGCGGCGCTGATGAGACCGAGGTGGGTGAAGGCCTGGGGGAAGTTGCCCAGGTGCTCGCCGTGGGGGCCGAGCTCCTCCGCGTACAGGCCGACGTGGTTGGCGTAGCCGAGCATCTTCTCGAAGAAGAACCGCGCCTTTTGGGCGTCGCCGCCCCGAGCGAGGACCTCGGCGTACCAGAACGAGCACATGTTGAACGTGCCCTCCTCGCCCAGGAGGCCATCGCTGGCGGCGTCCCCGGTGCGATACCGGTACACGAGCGAGTCGTCGACCAGATCCTCTTCGATCGCCTTCAGCGTCGACACCCAGCGCGGGTCAGTCGGGCTGATGAACTTGACCATCGGCATCAGCAGATTGGAGGCGTCGACGGTATTCGTCCCCTTGTGCTGCACGAACGCCTGGCGCTTCGGATCCCAGAAGTTGGTGAGAATGTCGCGGGTGATGTCGTCGCGCGTCCCCCGCCAGCGGTCGTACGGGTACGGGAACGAGCGCTTCTCGGCCAAACGGATCGCCCGGTCGAGCGCCACCCAGCACATCAGACGCGAGTACAGGAACTCCTGCTGGCCGCCCCGCACCTCCCAGATGCCTTCGTCGGGCAGCTGCCAGTGCTCGGTCACCCAGTCGACGATGTGGATGACGTTCTCCCACAGCGCGTACGAGATCGGCTCGCCGTACTTGTTGTAGAGGTAGATCGAGTCCAGGAGCTCGCCGTAGATGTCGAGCTGGAGCTGGTCGTAGGCGCCGTTGCCGATGCGCACCGGCGACGACCCCCGGTAGCCCTCGAGGTGCGGCAGCGTCTCCTCGGTGAGCACCTTGCGGCCGTCGTGCCCGTACATGATCTGCATCGACCCGTCGGGGTTGAGGTCCATGCAGCGGTCCTCGATCCAGCTCATGAATCGCCCCGCCTCCGACGTGTAGCCGAGGCGGATGAGGGCGTAGAGCGTGAACGACGCGTCGCGGATCCAGGTGTAGCGGTAGTCCCAGTTGCGCTCGCCGCCGATCTCCTCGGGGAGCCCGCACGTCGCGGCGGCCACGAGCGATCCGTGGGTGTTCGAAACCATCAGCTTGAGCAGGAGCGCCGACCGGTTCACGATCTCGGCCCAGCGGCCGTGGTACTTCGAGTGTCCGATCCAGGTGCGCCAGAAGTTGACCGTCTGCTTGAACTGGTCGGCGACGTAATCGGGCGCCGCCGACGCGCTCTCGCGACCCGGCACGGCCTGTTCGAGCACGAACGCAGCGGTCTGGCCGGCCGCGAGCGTGAACCGGCCGATGGCGGCGCCGTTCGACACGTCCAGCGGCACGTCGGTGCGGAGCCGTATCGCGGTGCCGTCGTCCCCTTGCGACTCGAAGATCAGTTCGCCGTCGCGCTGCTCGACCTTGTGCTCGGCGCGTCCGTAGTCGAAGCGGGGATCGAACACCACGTCGAATGCCACCTCGCCCCGCACGCACTTAGCCCGGCGCACCAGCGCGTGGCAGTGCTCGCCCTCCGTCGCGCCGACGGGCATGAAGTCCGACACCTCGGCGACGCCCTGGCCCGCGAGCGACCGGGTGATGAGCACGTTGGTGTCGGGCAGGTACATCTGTTTCTCGGTGCCGTCGTGCAGGCGCGGCCGGATCTGGAAGCGACCGCCCTTCTCGGCGTCGAGCAACCCGGCGAAGATCGTGGGCGAGTCGAAGTGCGGGAACGACATGAAGTCGATCGAGCCGTCCTTGCCCACGAGCGCGACGGTGTGGAGGTCGCCGATGACCCCGTAGTCCTCGATCGGCTGGTACCCGCGATCGGCCATCAAATAGCTCCCCCGCCGCCTCCTAGTCTGTTCGTTCCCGCCAGTGTGGTGGATCAGGGGGAGGCGTGACCGGCGATGAAGGGCCGATGAAGGGCAAGGTCGTGGTGATCACCGGCGGCAACGCCGGGATCGGCAAGGAAGCGGCGGTCGGGCTGGCCCGCGTCGGCGCCACCGTCGTGATCACGTCGCGCAACCCGGAGCGGGGCCAGGCCGCGCTCGACGACGTGCGGGAGCGGAGCGGCAGCACCGACGTCTCGGTCATGGATCTCGATCTCGCCAGCTTCGCCTCGATCCGGAGGTTCGCCGCCGACTTCCTCGACCGCTCCGACCGCCTCGACGTGCTGCTGAACAACGCCGGGGGCATCCTCTCGGCGCGCACGGAGACGGAGGAGGGGTTCGAGAGCACCTTCGGTATCAACCACCTCGGCCATTTCCTGCTGACCCAGCTGCTCCTCGACCGGCTCGAGTCCAACCCCGGCGGGGCCCGGGTCGTCAACGTGTCCTCGGTCGCGCACAAAGGTGCGCGCAAGGGTCTCGACTTCGACGATCTGCAGTCGCGACATCGGTACGCGGCGATGAACGTCTACTCGAAGTCCAAACTCGCCAACATCTACTTCACCCGCGAGCTCGCCCGGCGGGTGGGTGAGGGTGTCACCGCCAACGCGCTCCATCCCGGCTACGTGCGCAGCGAGTTCGGCCGGAGCGGCGACCTGTCGTGGCTCTTCGCGTTCGGCAACCGCCTGGGCAGTCCGTTCGCCATCAGTTCCGAGAAGGGGGCGCGGACGTCGATCTACCTGGCGTCCTCGCCCGAGGTGGAGGGCGTCACCGGCGGGTACTTCTACAAGTGCGCGCCGGCGTCGATCTCGGCGGCCGCGCAGGACGACGCCACCGCGCGACGCTTGTGGGACGCGAGCGAACAGCTCGTGGCATCAGCAGGCTGAGAGGAGCGCTCGTGAAGACCCGAGCCGTCAACCCGTGGACGTGGCAGGACCAGTTCGGCTTCTCGCAGGCCGTCGAGGCGTCGGGAGTGAATCACATGCTCTTGTGCGCGGGCCAGACCTCGGTCGACGCCGACGGCGCGCCGCTCCACCCCGGCGACATGGCTGCCCAGGCAGGCCAGGCCCTCGACAACCTCGAGGCGGTCCTGGAGAAGGCGGGCATGGACCTCGCCAACGTCGTGCGCCTCAACTTCTACACGACCGACGTCGACGCCTTCATCGCTACTGGCGGCGAAGTTGTGGGTGCGCGGGTGGGCGCTGCCGGCGGTCCGCTTCCCGCGGGGACATTGCTGGGGGTGGCGCGCCTCGCCTTCCCCGAGCTCATGGTCGAGCTCGAGGCGACTGCGGTCGACGGACGTCCCGCTGTGCCGCCACCCTCGGCTTGGCTGGTGGGGTCGGCGGTGTGACTAAGCTGGATGGCCGGAACGCCTCTCGAGGGGCGGGCCGTCGTCCAGGGGGGCCTTAGTGACCAAGAGGCGTACTGCGCTGCTCGGATTTCTTGCTGTCTTTGCAATCATTGCAGGAGCATGCGGGGAC
>JACDBD010000314.1 GCA_013695115.1 Actinomycetota bacterium
TCGACGGCGAGGTCGGCCTCCTCGCGCGCCTCGCGCACCGCCGCCCGGCGGGCGGCCTCGATCACGTCCCCGTCGTCGGGCACGTCGTCGGGATCGACCCGGCCCCCCGGGAACACCCACATCCCGCCGGCGAACGCCAGCTTCGAGTTGCGCCGCACCATCAGCGTCTCGAGCCCGTCGTCGGTGTCGCGCAGCAGCACGACGGTGGCGGCGGGGACGGCCTCGGTGCCGGGCGGCCCCTGGCCGAGCCGGCGCGTCCAGTCGTCAGCGGGTGGCGACAACGTCCGATCCCGGAGCCGGCTGGTAGCGGGTGGCGCGCAGATCGTCGACGAGTCGGCCGAGCAGCCCGGCGAGCTGCCCGCGGTCGTCGCCGGACCAGGGCGCGAGGGCGTTGGCGAGGTGCTCGTCGAGCACCGCGGAGACGCGGGCGCGGGCCTCGGCACCTTCCGGCGTCACGCTCAGCAGAGCGATGCGCCCGTCGCTCTCGGAGCGGTCGCGCCGGACCAGGCCGGCGCGCTCCAGCTGCACCACCTGACGGGTGACCGACGCCGCGTCCATGTGGGTGAGCCGTCCCAGCTCGGTGAGCGAGAGCGGCCCACTGTCCTGGATCCGCCGGAGCAGGGTGAAGCCGGGCTGCGACATCGGGACCCCGGCCGCCGCCGCCCACTCCGCCTGCACCCGCCGGCTGGCGTTCAGCCGCAACAGCATCTCGATCGCCCGGCCGATGCTGTCCAGATCACCGTTGGCTCGGTCGCCTCTCGCCACGGCAACGAGTCTACGTTATTGTTTGACTCAAGCAAAGACCTGCGGGAAGCGCACAAGAGAGAGGACGGGCGACGTGGCCATGCCCACCGGTGTCGGAGCCGTCGACCTGATGATCGGGTTCCCGCACCACGACCGCAGCGCGGTCTACGACTACCTGCGCAAGGGCGCGAAGGACAGCGAGACCAAAGAGGAGATGAAGTTCCTCGCCGAGTACATGTTCAAGGACGTCCCCGACAATCTCGCCGAAGGCGTCGACCCCATCGACGTGACCTTCGGGGAGATGGACAGCCACGGCGTCGAGATCGGCCTGTTCGGGCTGACCGAGCTCACGCTCGAGGCCCGCGAGCGCTACCCCGGTCGGGTGCTGCTGTCGCTCGAGGTCGACCCCAACGACGTCATGGGCACCCTCCGCAAGATGCGCACGGCCAAGGCCGACCACGACCTGGCCGCGGTGACCTTCTTCCCGTCGGGCTGCGTGCCCCAGGTGCCGGTCGACGACCCGAAGGCGTACGCGGTGTACGCCACCTGTGTCGAGCTCGACATCCCCGCGATCGTGAACGCCGGCGTCGCCGGGCCCCGGTTCCCGTCGGCGTGCCAGCACGTCGAGCGCTTCGACCAGGTTTGCTACGACTTCCCCGAGCTGCGGCTGGTGATGCGCCACGGCGCCGAGCCGTGGGAGGAGCTGGCGGTGAAGCTCATGCTGAAGTGGCCGGGCCTCTCCTACATGACCTCGGCGTTCGCGCCCAAGTACTACCCGAAGGCCATCGTCGACTACGCCAACACCCGCGGCGCCGACAAGATCATGTACGCGGGCTACTACCCGATGGGCCTGAGCCTCGAGCGGATCTTCGCCGAGCTGCCCGCGGTGCCGTTCCGTGACCACGTCTGGCGCAAGTTCCTGCGCGAGAACGCAATGGAGGTCTTCAAGATCAAGGAACGGGTGACGCAGCCATGACGACCGCGACTCTGCCCGCCGGCGACCGCTACGTGGTGATCTCGGCCGACTGCCACGCCGGCGGGTCGATGGACCAGTACCGCGAGCACCTCGACCCGGCGTACGTCGTCGAGTTCGACGCCTGGCGCAACCGGTACAAGAACCCGTTCCGAGATCTCCACGGCGACCGCCGCACCAAGAACTGGGACCACGAACGCCGCCTGGCTGAGCTCGACGAGGACGGCATCGCCGGCGAGGTGGTCTTCCCGAACACGGTGCCGCCGTTCTTCCCGACCGGCGCACTCATCGCCCGTCCGCCGACGGCCAAGGACTTCCCGCGACGGCTGGCCGGCATCCGCGCCCACAACCGGTGGCTGGCCGAGTGGTGCTCGGTCGCGCCCGAGCGGCGCGCCGGGGTTGCGCAGATCTTCCTCAACGACGTCGACGAGGCGGTGAAGGACGTCCGTTTCACCAAGGAGGCGGGCTTGCGGGGCGGCGTGCTCCTGCCGGGCCGCCCCGACGACTCCGAGCTCGCGCCGCTCTACGACCCGGTGTACGAGCCCCTCTGGTCGGAGTGCGAGGAGCTCGGCGTGGTCGTCAACCACCACTCCGGTGGCGGGTCACCGAACTACGGCAAGTACGAGTGCGCGAGCCTCCTCTGGGTGGTCGAGACGTCGTGGTACTCGCACCGGGCGCTCTGGCACCTCATCATCGGCGGCGTGTTCGAGCGCCACCCCAACCTCGTCTTCACCGTCACCGAGCAGGGGGTGTCGTGGATCCCGAGCACCCTGGCGATGCTCGACGGCTTCCACGCCCAGATGGCGTCGGGCCGCATCGGAGAGCTGAAGTACTCCGACGACCAGCGCCTACAGATGAAGCCGAGCGAGTACTTCGCCCGCAACTGCCGGGTGGGGGTGAGCTTCCCGAGCCCGCGCGAGGCCCAGACACGCGAGGAGATCGGCATCGACCGGTTCATGTGGGGCAGCGACTACCCCCACGACGAGGGCACGTACCCCTACACCACCGAGGCGCTGCGGCGGTCGTTCGCGGGGACCGACCCGGTCGAGCTCCAGCAACTCCTGGCCGGGAACGCCGCCGAGGTGTACGACTTCGACATGGACGCGCTCGCGCCGCTCGCGGCCGGCATCGGCCCGCTCGTCGCCGAGGTCGCGCGACCGCTCGACGCCGTGCCCGACGACTCGAACAGCCCCGCGTTCACCCGGGCATGATCCTCGACCGGTTTCGCCTGACCGACAAGGTCGCGGTCGTCACCGGCGCGGGGCGCGGCATCGGCGCCGCCTGCGCGC
>JACDBD010000178.1 GCA_013695115.1 Actinomycetota bacterium
AGGCCGGTCTCTTCGATGTCGCCTCCTTCCTGACCGGTCCAGACATGGTCCTCGACTGGGAGGCGATGGTCGCCGGCATCGAGGCGATGGCGCCCGCGTTCGAACCGGGGACCGCCAACGGGTACCACGCGGTGACGTTCGGCTTCCTGGTGGGCGAGCTCGTGCGCCGGGTCTCCGGCGTGGGCCTCACCGAGTTCATCCAGCGCGAGATCGCCGAGCCCCTCGGTCTCGACGGCTGCCACGTCGGTCTGCCGCGCGATCAGCACCACCGGTTGGTGCAGATCCTCACGCCATCGGGCCTGGACGGTCGCACGCTGCTCGACGACCCCGGCAGGATGGTGCAGCTGGCCGGGCAGCTCGGGCTGACCGTCCACCCCGACCTGATCGTCGCCGCGCTCCCGCCGACGCTGCTCGAGGCGCGCTCGACGCCGGAGTGGGTCGGGGCGCCGATGCCGTCGGGCAACGGCTGCTTCACCGCCCGGTCCCTCGCCCGCATGTACGCCGCGCTCGCCAACGGCGGCGAGCTCGACGGCGTGCGGCTGCTGTCGGAGAAGACGGTCACGCGCGCCACCGAGGTCCAGAACGACCGGCCCGACCTCGTGATCGCGTTCCCGATGATGTGGCGCCTCGGATATCACGGCGTGATCACGACCGCCGGCGTCCCCGAGCAGGCCTTCGGGCACTACGGCTTCGGTGGCTCGGGGGCGTGGGGCGACCCCGACCGTGAGCTCTCGATGGCCCTCACGCTCAACGGGCTCGGCAGCGCGCTCGCCGGCGACAATCGGCTGCTGGAGCTGGGCGGCGCCGCCATGCAGGCGGCCGAGTCGTCGCAACGGGCGTGACGCCCGTCACGAGGCACAGCCCCGGCAATGAGTTCATGATGGGGTGATGACCCCCCACAAGAGCATCCCGGCTCCCCCCGGCGCGGTGTTGCGCGTGACGAGCCGGTCGGCGCGGGTGACCGTGACCGGGGAGGACCGCTCCGACATCGTCGTCGAGAAGGGCGACGAGCCCGCCGTGGGTCCCGACGGGGTGGAGGTGAAGGGCTCCGGGCGGGTGAAGGTGCGCTGCCCCGCCGGCACCGACGTCGTGGTGGGTACGGGCTCGGGCAACGTCGAGTTGCACGGCCGCCTTGGCGACGCCCGGGTCACGACCGGCAGCGGCACCATCGAGGTCGAGGAAGTGCGGGCGCTCGACGCCCGAACCGGGTCGGGCGACGTCGAGGTCGACGAGTGCACCGAGCGGTGCCGGCTCAAGACCGAGAGCGGCACCGTGCGAGTCGGCCGCGCCGGGGAAGCTGACCTCGCGACCGGCTCGGGCTCGGTCGAGGCCGAGCTCGTGAGTGGGGCGCGCATCAAGACCGGCAGCGGCAGTGTGGAGCTTGGCCTGGCCGAGGCCGGCGGCGTCGACGTGAAGGCGCACTCGGGGTCGGTCACGATCTCGGTCCCGCCGGGTTTGCGACCGGCCACGTCGCTGCGGTCGGGGAGCGGCAAAGTCCGCTGCGACTGCGACGAGGGCGACGACGGTGAGATCCGGGTGAAGGTGGGGAGCGGCAGCATCGCCGTAGTCGAGCGGTGAACGTGGCGCCTGGCGCCATCGCATTCACCGACATCGTCGGCTTTACCGAGTTCACGGCCGAGCGGGGCGACGCCGACGCCCTCGCCGCTCTCGACCTCCAGGACCAGATCGTGCGCGACACCCTTCCTCCGGGCGCCCGGGTCGTGAAGGAGCTGGGCGACGGGCTGATGCTGTGGTTCCCCGACGCCGCGACCGCGCTCCGCACGTGCCTCGACCTCCACCACCGCCTTGAGGAGGCGGCGTCGGACACCGCGCCGCTGTGGGTCCGCATGGGAATGCACTGGGGCTGTCCGACCGCGCGCGGCGACGACCTCATCGGCAACGACGTCAATCTCGCGGCCCGGATCGTCGACATGGCCGGACCGGGCGAGCTGCTGGTCTCCGAGCACGTGCGGGCGCAGATCACCAGCGGGCGCGAGGACGTGCGGTTCGAGGAGCTGGGCCCGGTGGTGATGAAGGGCATCCCCGAGCCGGTGGGCCTGTTCCGGGCGTCGCGCGACTAGAGCCGCGCGAGCGCGGCGGCCACGAACTCATCGAGCGTGGCGCCGTCGACGAGATCGATCTCGGGCAGTACGTCGATCGCGGTCACGACGTCCCAGTAGGGGACATGCTCGGGTTCTCCGGCGAGCTCGCGGTGGCGTGCCAGGAACTCGTCGGCGGCGTCGAGACCGTGGTCGACCGCGAGGTTCCAGCGCATGTGGGCCAGGTCGACGGCGGGCGCGCCGACGGAGGCGGTGGTCCAGTCGACGATGCCGGTGAGTCGCCCGCCCGACCACAGCGTGTTGCCGGGGTGGTAGTCGCGGTGGATGAGGCAGCTCTCGGTCCCGGGCGGGGGACCGGCGAAGACGTTGATCGCCTGCTCCCAGAGGTCGGGGCGTCCTGACCACGCTGGCACCGCGATGCGATCGGGTTCGTAGTACGGCGAGTACGCGTGCACGCGGCCGCTCGGATCGACCGCGTGGATCGCCGGGAGCGCACCGGCCAGTTGCTCCAGGAAGGAGGAGAGTTCCGGTGGCCGCGCCGGTGGCGGTTCCCCGCCGAGCCGGATGATCAGCAGCGCGGGGACGTCGCACACGTCGGCATCGGGGTCGGCGGCGACGAGTTCGGGGGCGGGGACCGGCGAGGCGCCCAGGAGCTCCAGCACGCCGACCTCGTGGGCGGCCGTCATCTCGGGGTCGCCGGCTTCCCACCCGGGACGAGCCCAGCGGCGCAGCACGAGCTCGTGGGTAGTGCCGCGCCGGTCGACCACGTCGACGGAATGGTTGGCGAGCCAGCTGCTCGGCAGGGCGTCGACGCTCACGATGCGACTGCCGGGGCCGACCGATTGCGCCGCCCAACGCAATGCGTCGGCAGGCGGACGGCGCGCCAGGACGTCGTCGGTCAAGCGGACCGCGTTCCCGTGAGGATCTCGACGACCGAGCTCCGGATATGCGCATACCCGACGCCCTCGGCCGCGAGGAGGCGTGCTGCCAGGCCCTCGCCCTCGGCCATGACGGCCAGGAGGATGTGCTCGGTGCCGACGTAGTTGTGCCCGAGACCCTTGGCCTCGCGCTGGGTATGCCGCAGGACCTTCCGAGCCCTTGGGGTCAGGGGAAGATCGTCCCCGGTCGCCCAGGCGCTCGCGCCGAGCTCTTCGACCAGCGCGGCTTCGATGGTCGGTGCGGTGACACCGAGCTGCGCGAGGACGCGGGCGGCGACCCCTTCGCGGACACCGAACAGTCCCAGCAACAGGTGCTCGGTGCCGATGTAGTTGTGCTTCAGGCGTTGCGCCGCGCTCTGGGATTGGGCGACGCACGCGCGAGCGCGGGGAGTGAATCCGCAACCGTGACGCGACGACGCGCCTGCCAGCAGCCGGCGGGCGACTGCATCGCCGGTGGTGTGCCGCTGCTGGATCGCTTGCTTGCTCACGCCGAGCGCCCCGCCGATCTGGCTCCAGGAGCAACCGGCCGAGCGCGCCTGCTCGACGAAGCGGTCGAGGAGGGCGTCGCTCAAGTCGTCGAGCGCGTCCCGGGCCCGGGCAGCGGTGGTGAGCTGATCGAGCGGATCGTCGGACGTAGCGTCGGCGACGACCGTGGCCGCCAGCTCATCGAGGGTGGGGAGCCGGGTCACCCGTCAACTATGCCTTGACGCCGCCCGACCGTCAAGGCGCGCTTGACGCTGCGCCGTCTCCCAGATGAGGACTTCCACGCCGCCGTCTTTCGAAGGACTGGCGCCGGCGAGGAGGGGGAGGGCGCCGGCTTCGGTGAGGCGGGCGGCGTCGCCGGGGTCGAGCTCGTCGTCGGCGAGCCGCGCCGACCCCTTGGCCACGAACACGTGGACGTGGGGCGCGTCGGGCACGACGACCTCCTCACCCGGGCGCAGCCGGCCCGCCCACAGCACCGCGTCGCGCTGGTGGATCGTGACCGCGCCCTCGTGCCCCCGGCCGGAGGCGACCGGCACCAGCCCGCCACCGGAGAGCTCGGCGGTGAGGTCGCGCTGCTCGTACCCAGGCTCGACGCCGCGGCGGTCGGGCAGCACCCACATCTGCACCAGGTGCAGGTCGTCGGTGGGGCTGGCGTTGACCTCGGAGTGCTGGATGCCGTATCCCGCGCTCATCCGCTGGGCGAGGCCGGGGTAGATCTTGCCGACGGTCCCGGTGCTGTCGCGGTGCTCGAGCTCGCCGTCGAGCACCCAGGTGACGATCTCCATGTCGCGGTGCGCGTGGGTCCCGAAGCCGCGGCCGGGCGCAATCAGGTCGTCGTTCAGGACCCGCAGCATCCCGAAGTGGGTGTTGTCCGGGTCGTAGTGCTCGGCGAAGCTGAAGCTGTGCCAAGAGTCGAGCC
>JACDBD010000363.1 GCA_013695115.1 Actinomycetota bacterium
ATGCTCGAGAGCACCATGCAGGACTTCCCGCTGACGATCGGGATGGTCCTCCAGCACGGCCGCAGCGTCTGCTGCGACAGTGAAGTCGTCACCTTCGAGGGCGAGACCAGCCGGCGGGCGACCTACGCCGATGTGGCCCAGCGGGCCGACCGCCTCGCCGGCGCGCTCACCCGGCTCGGGATCGAGGCCGGCGACCGGGTCGGGACGTTCAGCTGGAACACCCAGGAGCACCTGGAGGCGTACTTCGCCATCCCGGGCATGGGCGCGGTGCTGCACACCCTCAACATCCGGCTGTTCCCCGAGCTGCTCACCTACGTCGTGAACCACGCCGAGGACCGGGTCGTTCTCGTCGACGACACGCTCGTCCCCCTCCTCGCCAACGTGGCCGCCGATCTCAAGACAGTCGAGCACTTCGTCGTGGTCGGCGGTGGGGACGCCACCGCCCTGAGCGAGGCGGCGGCCGGCGCCGACGTCGTGCGCTACGAGGACCTGCTCGCGGCGGAGGAGCCCGGATTCGCGTGGCCCGACGTCGACGAGCGCGCCGCCGCGGCGATGTGTTACACGAGCGGCACCACCGGCAACCCCAAGGGCGTCGTCTACTCGCACCGCTCGACGGTGCTGCACTCCATGGCCGCGTGCATGTCGACCGGCCTGGGGCTGAGCGAACGCGACCGGGTGCTGCCGATCGTGCCGATGTTCCACGCCAACGCGTGGGGGATCCCGTACGCGGCCTGGATGGCGGGCGCCAGCTTCCTCATGCCGTCCCGCTTCCTCCAGGCCGAGCCTCTGTGCAAGTTCATCGCGGCCGAGCGCCCGACGTTCTCGGGCGCGGTGCCGACGATCTGGGCCGACGTGCTGCGCTACAGCGAGGAGCACCCCGACGCCGTCGACCTGTCGTCGTTGCGGATGATCGTCTGCGGCGGCTCGGCCGTCCCTCGCAGCCTCATGGAGAACTTCGAGTCGCGCCACGGCGTGAAGATCATCCAGGCGTGGGGCATGACCGAGACCAGCCCCCTGGCGGCGGTGGCCTACCCGCCGTCCGACCACGAGCCGGACGACGAGATGTCGTGGCGGGTGAAGACCGGCCGGATCGTGGCCGGCGTCGAGCTGCGCATCGTTGACGACCAGGGCAAGCCCTTGCCGTGGGACGGCGACGCGGTCGGCGAGATCGAGGTGCGCGGGCCGTGGATCACCAGCAGCTACTACCGCGATCCGTCGCCGGAGAGGTTCGACGACGGCTGGCTCCGCACCGGCGACGTCGGGACCGTGAACGCCCGCGGCTTCATCCAGATCACCGACCGTGCGAAGGACGTCATCAAGTCAGGCGGGGAGTGGATCTCCTCGGTCGAGCTCGAGAACCATCTCATGGCGCACCCCGACGTCGTCGAGGCGAGCGTCATCGGGATCCCCGACCCGCGGTGGGACGAGCGCCCGCTGGCGTGCGTCGTGCGGAAGCCGGACGCCGGCGTCGACGCGGCAGCGTTGCGCGACTTCCTCGGTGACAAGGTCGCCAAGTGGCAGCTGCCCGAGCGGTGGGCGTTCATCGACGAAGTGCCGAAGACGAGCGTGGGCAAGTTCGACAAGAAGGTGCTCCGGGCCCGCCACTCGTCGGGCGAGCTCGAGGTCGAGGAGCTCGCCTAGCCAGTGCACGTGATCGCAGCTGACTCGCTCCGGGACCTCATTACTGGCACCTTCTTCCTCACGCTCCCCGGCGTCCTCCTACTGTCGTGGATCACCGGCCGGCTCCTGGGCGTGCGTCGCTCGTGGGGCACGACGGTGGCGGCCGCTGTCCTGGGCTGGGGCGGCGGCGTGGCGCTGTCGTTCGTGATCGCAAGCGACCGGGCCGATCCGGCCAAGGGCTTCACCCGCAACATCTTCTTGTTCTCCGCCCTCGGCGTGATGTCGATGTCGGTATGGCTCGAGCTCCTGGCCCGCCCGGGCACGCTCGCCAAGGCCCAGAGCGGCTTCACCTCCATCCCGCGGCCGCTGCGGGCGCTGCGCCGCCGGGGCCAGCGGGTCAGCCGCTACGCCCAGATCACCCGCATCGCGATGCGCAACGGCCTCGGCCCCGGCCTCGGCCTCGCCCGTCAGGACGACGACGCCGTCGATGGCAAGGCGCCGCTGGCGCGGCGGCTCCGTCACGCGCTCGAAGAGGGCGGCGGGATGTTCGTGAAGATGGGCCAGGTCCTCTCGACCCGCCCCGACCTCGTGTCCCCGACGGTGGCCGACGAGCTGTCGCACCTCCAGGACCACGTTGCGCCGGCGCCGCCCGACGCGGTGCGGGAGCTGCTCCAGGAGGAGCTGGGAGCGCCGGTCGACGAGGTCTTCGCCGAGTTCGACTGGGAGCCGGTGGCGGCGGCGTCCATCGGGCAGGCGTACCGGGCGCAGCTGCACGGTGGGCAACCGGTTATCGTGAAGGTGCAGCGACCCGGGGTCGGCGAGGCGGTCGAGCGCGACCTCCAGGTCCTCGACCAGCTCGCTCATACGGTCGAGGAGCGCACCACGTGGGCAGCCGACTACGGCGTCGTCGAGCTCACGACCGAGTTCTCCGACCGGCTGCGCGAGGAGCTCGACTTCCGCATCGAGGCCCGCAACGCCGCGGACATCAGCGCCAACCTCACCGACTTCCCGAACGTGCAGGTGCCGGTGGTGTACCCGGACCTCACGACTTCACGCGTGCTGGTGATGGAGTGGCTCGACGGCGTGAGCGTGCGCGACGGCGACCGCCTCGATGAGCTCGGCGTCGACCGCAACGAGATGGCGGGATATCTGCTGCGGTGCATGCTCGACCAGATGCTGGTCGACGGCGACTTCCACGCCGATCCGCATCCCGGCAACGTCATGGTGCTGGGCGACGGGCGCGTCGGTCTCATCGACTTCGGCGCCGCCAGCCGTCTCGACCCGATGCAGCAGGCCGCCCTGCGTGACCTGATGCTGGGGGTCGCCCAGCGCGACCCCGAGCTGCTTCGACAAGCGGTGCTCCAGGTGGCGACCCTGCGGCGCATCGTCGAGGATGACGAGCTCGAGCGCGCCCTCGCCCGGTTCATGGGTCGCCATCTCGCGCCGGGGATGACGCCCGACGCGGCGATGTTCAACGACCTGCTCCAGCTGTTCTTCACCTACGGGATCAGCGTGGCGCCCGAGTTGAGCACTTTCTTCCGGGCGCTCATCACCTTGGACGGGACGCTGACGACGTTGTCACCGGGCTACCCGACCATCGACGAAGCCCAGAAGGTCGCGACCGAGTGGATGCGCGAGCGGGTGACACCGGAGACGCTCCAGGAGGCGGCCAAGAGCGAGCTGATCCGGATGGCGCCGCTGCTGCGGCGACTGCCCCGGCACGTCGACCGGCTGGCGACGTCGATCGAGCGCGGAAACCTGCGGGCGCGCGTCAGCTTGTTCTCGGACGAGCGCGACGTGCGCTTCGTGACCAAGCTGGTGAACCGGGCGATCCTGGCGCTGATGGGGGGCTTCGTCGGCCTGGTCGGCGTGTTCCTGGTCGGCACGACCGGCGGCCCGTCTTTCGCCGGTGAGACCACCCTGTACGAGTTCTTCGGCTACTTCAGCCTGTTCTGCAGCGTCGTGCTCATCATGCGGGTGACCGTGGCGGTGCTGCACGACGGGCTCAACTAGTTCTACTTTCAGTTCTGGCGCGTGAAACGCGCCGCAAACCAGCGCGTTCCACGCGCCAGTTCGGCTCTTAGTTCTGTAGGCCCAGTACCTCGTCGGCCACTTCGCTCAGCTCTTCGGCCCAGCTCGTCGGCTCGTGGGCGGGCACGAGCACGAGCTTGGAGAACCCGTGCTCGAGGAAGCACTCCAGGTGCGTGCGCACCGCCGGGAGGCCGACGGGGATCAGCTCCTTGGGGTCGAGCCCGGGCCGACGGGCGCCGATCGCGGCCGAGAGCAGCTCTGGGATCTCGTCGCGTACGTAGATAACCAACGCGCCGAAGTGCTCGACCTCGATCTCTCTGTCGGCCTCGGCCGCGGCCTCCTCGACCAGCACGCGTCCCGCCGCGACCTCGGCCGGGGTCGAGAAGCTCGGCAGCCACCCGTCGCCCAGGCGGCCTACGCGCCGCAGCTCGCTCTTGGCCCGCCCGCCCAGCCAGACGTCGAGCGGCTGCTGCACCGGCTTCGGTCGTACCGAGAGGCCGCGGTACGAGAACCGGGGGCCGTCGTGGTCGACGTCGTCCTCGGTCCACATGCGCCGGATGAGCGGCAGGGCCTCGTCGAACCAGGCGGCGCGGTCCTCGCGCGCGACCCCGAACGCCTGTTGCTCGCGCGGGTCGGCGATCCCGAGGCCGAACGCGGGGAGGGTCCGCCCGCCCGAGAGCCGGTCGAGGCTGGCCCACTCCTTGGCGACGAGCGCGGGGTTGCGACCGGGGAGGACCTGCACGCTCGTGCCCAGCTTGAGCTTGGTGGTGCGACCGGCCGCGAACGCGAGCCCGACGAGCGGGTCGGGCGCGTCGCCGGTGAGCCGCTCCGACAGCCACAACGAGTCGAACCCGTTCGATTCGAGCGAGTCGACCAGCTCGGGCAGCGTGCCGTCCTTGCGCAGCCCCTGGACGCCGAGGCCGTACCCGATCCGTACCTTCACGACCGCAGGTGCTCGTACTGCCGCAGCTCCCGCCGGGCGATCTGCTGCTTGTGCACCTCGTCGGGCCCGTCGACCAGGTGGAGGGTGCGGGCGTGCGCGTACATCGCCGCCAGTGGCCAGTCGTCGGAGACGCCCGCGCCGCCGAAGAGTTGGATCGCACGGTCGATCACGGTGGTCGCGACCCGCGCCGCCACGACCTTGATCGCGGCGATCTCGAACCGGGCGCCCTTGTTGCCGACCGTGTCCATCAGCCAGGCGGCCTTGAGCGTGAGGAGGCGGGCCTGCTCGATCTCGATTCGTGATTCGGCGACCCGGTCCTGCACCACGCCCTGCTCTGCCAACGGCTTGCCGAACGGCGCCCGCATCTGCGAGCGCATGCACATGAGCTCGAGCGCCTTCTCGGCGAGCCCGATGGCCCGCATGCAGTGGTGGATGCGGCCGGGACCGAGGCGGGCCTGGGCGATCGAGAACCCGCCGCCCTCCTCGCCCAGCAGGCTCGACGCCGGCAGCCGCACGTCCTGGTAGAGCGTCTCGCAATGGCCGCCGCCGGCGTCGTGGCCGAACACCGGCAGGGTGCGCACGACCTTGACCCCGGGCGCGTCGAACGGCACCAGGATCATCGAGTGGCGGTGGTACGGATCGGCGTCCGGGTTCGACACGCCCAGCAGGACCGCCACCTTGCAGCGGTCGGACGCCGCGCCGCTCGTCCACCACTTGTGGGCGTTCACGATGTAGTGGTCGCCGTCGGGCTCGATGCGGCTCTGGATGTTGGTGGCGTCCGAGCTCGCCACCCACGGCTCGGTCATCGCGAAGCACGACCGGATCTCGCCGTTGAGCAGCGGCACCAGCCACTCGTCCTGCTGCTCGGGCGTCCCGAACTCGGCCAGGATCTCCATGTTGCCGGTGTCGGGGGCAGCGCAGTTGGTGGCCTCGCCGGTCAGCAGGCTCTTGCCCATCATCTCGCACAGCGGCGCGTAGTCGAGGTTGGACAGGCCCGCGCCCCACTTCTCGTTCGGGAGGAAGAGGTTCCACAGCCCCCGCTTGCGCGCCTCGGCCTTCAACTCCTCCATCACCGGCGGGTGGAAGTGGGGATCACCCGACGCCGCCACCTGCTCCTGGTACACCGGTCCGGCGGGGTCGACGTGCGTCCGGATGAAGTCGCCCAGCTTCTCCTGAAGCTCGAGCGACCGACTGCCGTACTCAAACTCCATGGCCGCACCCTACCCAAGGCATCCGCGCCGGGCTTCGGCGTAGAAATACCCTTGTGAAGCTCGACTTCGCGACCGGGTTGCTCGCGGCGACGTGGGTCGTCGGGTGGCTGTTGTTCTGGCGGTTCCCGTCATTGCCCCCCGCCGGTCCGGCGCGCGAGCGGCGCATCTCGGTCGTGATCCCCGCCCGCAACGAGGCGGCCACCCTGCCGGGCCTGCTCGCCGCGCTCGAGCGTCAGACCATGCCCGCGGCCGAGGTCGTCGTGGTCGACGACCACTCCGACGACGACACCGGCGCGGTCGCGTTCACCGCCGGCGTCCAGGTGCTGCCCGCGCCCCCGCTCCCCGAGGGGTGGACGGGGAAGGCGTCGGCGTGCTGGTACGGCGCCCACCAGACCACCGGTGACGTGCTCGTGTTCCTCGACGCCGACACCGAGCCCGCGCCCGATCTGCTGGTCCGTATCGTCGCCGAGCTCGATCGCCACGGCGGCCTCGTGTCGGTCGCGCCGTACCACCGGATGGCGCGGGCGTACGAGCGGCTGTCGGCGCTGTTCCACACGATCGCGGTCATGGGGATCGGCGCGGCCTCGGCCCGCCTCGGAGTCCCGATCACCGGCGCGTTCGGGCCCTGCCTCGCCTGCAGCCGCGCCAACTACACGAGCGTCGGTGGCCATGAGGCGGTCCGGAGCGCGGTCGCCGACGACATCGCGCTCGCGCGTGTGTTCCGCAGCGCCGGTCTGCCCGTGCACGTCGTCGCCGGGCGCGACGCGATCAGCTACCGGCTCTATCCGAACGGTGTTCGCCAGCTCGCCGACGGCTGGAGCAAGAACTTCGCCGCCGGCGCCGGCTCGACTCCCCCGGTGCGCTTCCTCCTAGTGATGGCGTGGGTCATCGGCCTCGGAACCGCCGCCCAGGTGCCGTTCCGATCCGCCCTCACCGCGCTGGCAGGATGGTCGTACCCCGGCATCCTGGGTTGGGTCGCCTACGCCGCGTTCGCCACCCAACTCGCACTCATGTTGCGACCGCTCGGCAACTATTCGTGGGCGGCGCCCCTGTTCCCGGTGACCCTGGCGGTGTGGTTCATCATCTTCGTCCGGTCGATCGTGTGGACGATCCGCGGCACCGTGCGCTGGAAGGGCCGGGTCGTGCCGGTACGCCCGTGAGCGCGGCCGTGTTCGAGCGCCGCAACGTATGGCTCGCCGCCCTCGACGCCGGAGTGTGGGCGGGGTGGAGCGCGTTCGCCGGGTATCTCGCGCACCGTCTGTCGGTCGAGCGGCTGGGTCGCGACGGCTGGCTGTTCCGGTTGCGCCGCCAACCCGAGCGCGTCGCCCGTCGCTACGAACGCGTCTTGCGGATCAAACGGTGGAAGACGTTGCTGCCCGAAGCCGGCGACCTGTTCAAGGGTGGGTTCTCGAAGAAACGGATGCTGCGCCACGATCGCGCCTACTTGGAGCGGTTCGTGGTCGAAACCCGCCGCGCCGAGCTCACCCACTGGCTGATCATGGCGGCGACCCCGTTCTTCTTCCTGTGGAACCCCTGGTGGCTGGGGCTGGCAATGCTCGCCTACGGCGTCGTTGCCAACGTCCCCTGCCTGCTGACCCAGCGGTACAACCGCGCCCGGTTGCTGCGGATGCTCGACCGCCTCATCCTCGGTGCCTAATGCAGTCAGCGATAGCCGGTGGTGTCGGCGGGTTTGCCTGCGTCCTGAACCTCGGTGATGTACCTCCAGGCATCGGGCTGGCTGCCGTCGAGATCGGTGAAGCCGTAGATCTTCGCCAGCTGTCCGCTGGACAGCGACTGTCCGTTCCAGCGCGACACGTCGGGATCTTGCGCGAGCGCCGCTACAGCCCGGCCGACGAACGCCGGGGTCTCGGAAATAGCGAAGTGGGGCGAGGGCGTCGTCGCGTCACGCCAGTTCGATTCGGTGACGCCGTACGCGTCGAGCATGGCCTCGGATCGCAGCCAACCCGGAGTGAGTGACACAGCCGTCGCGCTGTACCGTTCCAACTCGCGCGCCAGCGCGAACGCCATTCGATTCACCGCCGCCTTGGCCAGGTCGTAGAAGAAGGAGACCCGGTAGTTGGTGGCGTTGTACTCGTCAGTTCCGTCGGTCACCTCTACCACCAGGCCGCCCGGCGTCTTGATGAGCAGTGGTAACGCGAAGTGGCTGGTGATGGCGTGCGTATCTACGGCCAGGCGGAGGGTGCGCAGCCCGTAATCCAAATCGGATTCCCAGACGGACTTGCTCCACTCCATCTTGGTGGCTCCCCAGATGTCGTTCACGAGCACCTGGAGGCCGCCCTGTTCGTCTTCGATTCGAGCCACCAGCGCGCTCACCTCGTCGGGCACGAGATGGTCTACCCGGACCGCCATCCCGCGGCCGCCCGCCTCATCCACGAGTGCGGCGGTCTCTTCGATCGTCTCCGGCCGGTTCATTTCGGATCGCTGGGATCGGCTCGTTCGCCCGGTGACGTAGACGGTCGCTCCGACCGCACCCAATTGCACGGCTATCCCTCGTCCCGCTCCTCGGGTCGCGCCGGCGACCAACGCAACCTTGCCCGCGAGAGGCGCGTCCATGCGGCCGAATCTAACCCTGGTCTAGAACGCCGGGCGCGGCACCACGAGCGGAACCACTAGGAGACGGGGGCGGACCCTACGGCGACGTCCGGCGCCGTCAGCCGACGCGCGTCGAAGAGGTGGGGCGGGACACCGAGAAACTCCGTGACGTCCTGCAGGAGTCGGATCGCCCGCTTGACCCGCGGGTCGGTCGGATCGTCTCGCGAGAGTGAACGACACATGGCCAGGGCGTGCCGAAGCGTCGCGGGATCGTGGTCGCCCGCGCGCATGAGCTCGAGCGCCACCTCCCCGATCTCGTCGCTTGCGGATCGGGCCGCGAGTTCGATGCTGCAGCGGGCGACCCGTTGCGCCCGTTCGTCGCGCTCGCCGCCCTCGACGAACCACGAAGGGCTGACATCGCCATCCTGACCTGGACGCACACTCACGCGCTGACGCGGTTGTACTTTGCGCGGCGCACGCGGGAACAGGGCTCGCCGACAACCTGCACAGGCCCACCACTTCGGCGCCGCGGACGGATCGAGGACCGTATCCCCTGGGAACACGGACCGGCACCGGCCGCATTGGCGAGGCGACGGGGGTCCCGGCTCTAGCGAGATGGCATGGGACATGGTGGACGCTCCTCTCAGTCTTGCTCGGGAGAGGCGTCGGGCCTGCGCGCGGGCGACAGCTTCCGCGGTCGTCCCGACAAACGAGGCGTCCCTACCAAGGGATGATGGGTCCGGAGCCACGGCGATCCTGGCGGGCCCAACGCTCGGGCCCACGCCGAGGAAGTGCGACAGCAACGTCGTTTCGTGACGCGTCGAGCCCTTGACCGTCTCCGCGATGCCCGCGACGCGTTGGAGGCGGTTGCGCGAGCTGACGCACGCGGCTCGTACCTCCGTCAGTAGGAGAAGCATCGTCGCCCGGGTGTAGATTCAGCGGTGGACGGTCGCTGACACGCCGACTTGCCGGCGGGACGTCGCCGACCGATTGGCTTCCGCCCCGTGGGTTTCCCCGCCATCGGGAGATTCGCATCCGCCGGGCACTCGCCCGGAGGAACGATGCTCGAGCGGGAGGCTCCATGGAAGTACGCGTCGAGACCGCATCCGTCACCTGTCGGACCTGCGGTCAAGATCTCGAGCCCGACTCCACACGCGGAGACCATCACCGGCCCGCGCCGATCGAGACGGGGTTCATGGACCTGCGCGGTCTCCCCGAGCCGCCGCCCGACTCTCCCGCCCCCTGGAAGGTGTGACATGGACATCCAGCCCTCCAGCCAACTGTTGCCGCCGGGCACGGCGGTCCAGGTGTTCAGCCACTTCAGCGCGGCCTGGATCGATGGATTCGAGGTCGCGACCAACGTCGACGGCGGCCACCAACTCCGGCGGCTCTCCGATCGCAGCGTGGTGCCCAAGACGTTCCCCACCGAGGATCTCCGCGCGCAGCATCGGCATCGGCGGTAAGGCACCGATCGCCCGCTATCGTCGGGGCCGGTGCAAGTCCAGGAAGTTCGAACCCCCCGGCCCCGCCTGCGCGGTCGGCTCCACCAGATCGCATTCGTCGTGTCGATCCCGGCGGGCATCGCGCTGGTCGCCGCCGGTCACCGCGCCGCCGCCTACGTCGGGGCGGCGATCTTCGCGGTGAGCCTCAGCGCGGTGTACGGCACGAGCGCCGCATACCACGTCCGCTCCTGGTCACCGCGGGCGGAGCGGGTGATGAAGCGCCTCGACCACTCCATGATCTACGTGCTCATCGCCGGCAGCTACACCCCGATCGCCCTCCTCGCGCTCCGGCCGGCGTGGAGCGTCACGATGGTGTCGGTCGGGTGGGCGGGGGCCGCGGTGGGTGTCCTCCTGATGGTCACCGGTCTCGACCACCTCCATCGGGTGGGGCTGGCCCTGTATCTGACGCTCGGATGGCTGCCGATCGTGGCCGCGCACGAGCTCGTGCGCGGGCTCACCAACGGACAGCTGGCGCTGCTACTCGCCGGCGGTGTCGCGTACACCGCGGGCTCGATCATGTTGGCGGCCAAGTGGCCCCGGCTACGGCCCGCCACCTTCGGCTACCACGAGTTCTGGCACGCCATGGTCGTCGGAGCCGGAGCCTGTCACTACGCCCTGATCCTCCTCCTCGTCCGCGCGTAGCCACGTCCGCGGCCGTCGAGCTCAGGGTCGTCCGTGGTGGGCGGCGGCGAGAGCGCGGACCTCGGCGGGCGTGGTCGGACCGAACGTCTCGTTCCCGCTCGGCAGCGTCATTCGGATCTGCTCGAGCTCTTCGCGGGTGAACGGGCACGGCACCGTGACCGGGTCGACGTCGTGGAGCTTCAGCGCATTCAGCCCGAGTACCTTGCGCTTGATCTCGTCGGTGAGCGCGGGGTAGCCGAAGCGGGCCTGGAACTCCTCGCTGATCTGGAACGCTCGGAACGCCTGGATCTGGTCCTGGGGCGCACCGTAGAACAGCGCGTCGGTGCCCCAGAGCACGTTGCCCTCGCCCACGTGGGCGAGCAGCTTGCCCACCACATGGGCGGCCTGGTCGGGTATGCCCATGAGCGTCCACCACGTCGAGCCGAGCTCGGCGTAGAGGTTCTGGTTGGGCCCGACCCCTGCAGCCTCCATGCTCGTGATCAGCCGGTCGACCCCGGTGTCGTTGGCGGGGTCGTACGGCCCCTCGGGCTGATCGGGGTCGTAGCCGGAGTGGTAGGCGACGAACTTGACGTCCGGATGCGCGGCCGCCGCCGGGCCGAAGTCGACCGGCGACGCGTGGGGGCTGTTCTGCGAGAAGCCCTTGTGGGCGCAGATGACAGGGACGCCCAGCGCGACGCACTGGTCGACGAACGCCCCGCCCACCAGCGCGAGCTCGGGATCGCCGTCGTCCAGGCGCCAGGCGTTGTTCGTCCCGTCCCAGAGGTCGGGGTAGTTGGTGAACACCTTCCACGCCGCGATCGGGTAGCGCTCGGCGGTGGCAGCCATCGCGTCGAGGTTGGCCCGCAGGTCGCCGACGTTCGGGAGGGCCTGGGCGTGCAGGAGCACGCGCTCGTCATGGCACAGCGCCTCGGCGAGGAGGCGGGTCTCGTCCATGAGCTCGGCCGACATCGGGCTGCCGGCGGGGTCGATCGGCAGGGCCGAGAGCACGACCATCGACGTGTCGCTCTTGAGGAACACCTCCTCCATGAAGTGCGTGATCGAGAAGCACATCCGGGGGTCGCTCTCCCCGCAGTTCTGCTGGGGGAAGCCGTCCCAGAAGTCGCGCCCGTGCTGGGCCGCCGGGTTGACCCGGTACTCGAGGAAATGACCCTGCACGTCGAAGATGAACTCGTTGCCCGCCAGTGCCTCCCGCGCTGCATCGGGGTCGGTGGTCGCGGTGGTCGGGATGTCGTAGTCGCCTCCGGGCTCGCGCCGGCCGCGCTCGCGCGCCTCTTCCTTGGTGCACGCGCTCAACGCCAGCAGGGTCGTGGCCGCGCCGCAGACCGACAGGAGGAAGTCGCGGCGCGAGACCCCCAGTCGGCGGGCGTGGTCGTCGCAGTCCTGCCGAGCCCGCCGGATCGTCTCGCGCACGACGGCAGACAGGGGCCGGGGGTCGTACTCGCCGTTTGAGCACGGGCCGAACTTGATCGGCAGGCCGGGGTCGTCGTCGCGGTGGTCCCGGCGGGTCACGGCAGCGCCCCGATCCAGCCGGCGATCGCCGCGACCGCCCGATCGCGGCCGGCGTCGGCGGGGAAGCCGTAGTGGTCGGCGTCGACCTCCACCCGGTCCACGGCGGAGGCGCCGAGCGACGACACGATCAGGTCGGTGTCGGAGGGGAAGATGCCGTGGTCGCCCGAGTAGCTGACGACGAGCGCGGGCAGCGTCATGTCCTTGCCAGTGTGCTCGATGCTCGCCCGCGACGAGAGGCCCGACCACGTCGAGAGCCACGCTTCCGGTGACACCACCCGTCCGAAGCCGACCGCGCCGTAGTTGATCCAGTCGGGACGTCCGCCCCACAGCGAACCGTAGTCACGCTTCGAAGGATCGAGCGACAGGTCGACGTAGCGGGGATCGGCGTCGGTGCGGTACACGGTCAGGAACTCCGTCGCGATCGACGCCCGGCGGTCGGAGACCGTCCCACCGTCAGCGGCCCACCGCTGCCGAGCCTGTTGGCGCCGCGCCACCCGCTCGCGCGCGATGCCGTCGACACGCGCGACCCGGGCCCGCTGGCCGGTGCGGTAGCGGTCGAGGAACGCGGGGTCGTAGCGGGTGTCACCCGGCGGCTCGACGAACCCGTTGGCGGGGTCGTAGAGGTCGAGCGGGGCGTCACACGACAGGGGATCACCCTCGTCGGCGACCGAGGCGTCGATCGCGTGCAGGAGGTAGTGGCCTTCCCCGACGTGGGCGGCGAGGTACACCATCGCGTCGGCGACGGGCAGGTCGAAGCGGTTGAGGTCGAACGGGTCCCCGGCAGCCGTGTCGGTGAGCCGCCCACCCGCGGGTGCGAGGCCCTGCTGGAGGTAGAAGGTGAGCAGCGACCCTCCGCCCGAGTTACCCACGAACACGACGCGCTCGTAGCGTTCCCGCAGCGCGGCCACCCCCGCGGCCACGTCGAGCAGCACCACCTCGTGCAACAGGGTGGCGTCGTTGTTGAGCCAGCGGCTGTTCACCCCCAGCACCGCGTAGCCCGCCTCGACCAACCCCGGGACGACGTAGTGGTGGGAGAAGTTGGCGCGCGGGTGCATCACCATCACCGCGGTGCGCGCGCCGCCGGCGGGCTCGTACAGCCAGCCGTGGGCGATCGCCCGGTCGGCGGTCTCGAGGATCAGCGGCTCGCAGCGCGTGCCTGCGGGTGGGTCGCGGTGCCACTCCGCGACCGCGTAGGGGTTGTCGTAGCGACCGACGCGGGTCACCGTCAGGCGGGGGCGCCGGCCTCTCGCTTGGCCGGTTCGTGGATGGTCACATCCGGAGGGGGCAGCAGATCGGGCCGGCCCGTCGCGTCCAGCTTGCGGACCGCTTCGTCGCGGTCGGCAATGGTGAACGGCCGGGTCGTGGCGCAGAACTCCACCATGATGCCGTTGGGGTCCTCGATGTAGATCGAGGTGCACCAGCCGTGGTCGATCTCGGCCAAACCGTGGCCGGCCGCGAGCCAGCGGCGCTTGTGCTCGGCGAGGCCGTCGAGGTCGACCGCGTCGAACGCGAGGTGGTTCGTCCACGCGGGCAGGCCCAGGCCGCGGCTGATCGACGGCTCGAAGTCGGCGGGTACGTGCGCGTCGTCGTGGATGTCCCAGAACGCGATCAGGCCCTGGCCGTGGGTGTCGTAGAACAGATGGCGAGCCCAGCCACCGCCGTCGGTAGGGACGGCGTCGACCTTCACGAGGTCGAAGCCCATCACGTCGGTGTAGAAGGCGTGGGTGGCCTCGATGTCCCGGGTCGCGAGCGCGATGTGGTGAAAGCTCATGGGACGTAGCGTACCGAGTCGTGGCCGGACTCTCCGAGCACGAGGTCGCCCCTGATCCGTTCGCGCAATTCGCGCGTTGGTACGACGAGGCCCGCGCCGCGGCGGGGGACGACGCCGACGCCATGATCGTGGCGACCGCGACCCCGGACGGTGCCCCGTCGGCCCGGGTCGTCCTACTTCGCGGCGTCGACGACCGCGGCCTGTGCTTCTACACCAACTACGAGAGCCAGAAGGGCCGCGAGCTCGCCGCGAATCCGCGCGCCGCGGTCGTCCTGCACTGGCCCGCGCTGCACCGCCAGGTCCGAGTCACCGGCGACGTGAGCCGGCTCGGCGAATCCGAGTCGGTCGAATACTGGTGCAACCGCCCGCGCCCGAGCCGGCTGAGCGCGTGGGCGTCACGCCAGAGCGAGCCGGTCGCGAGCCGGGACGTGCTCGAGGCCGAGGTCGCCCGGCTCGAATCCCGGTATGGCGACGACGACATCCCGCTCCCACCGTTCTGGGGTGGGTACCGGGTCGAGCCGGACGAGTTCGAGTTCTGGCAGCACCGCGACGACCGGCTGCACGATCGGGTGCGCTACCGCCGCGCACCGGACGGCTGGGTGCGCGACCGGCTCGCGCCTTGATCCGCCGCTAGCGCCGGGTCCGGTCCTCGGCGCGCGTCGCGCCGCCGATCCTCATCCCCGGCAGGCGGGGCAGCTCGATCTCGACGCTGACGGTCCCGTGTGTCTGTTCCCAGCTGACCACCTCGATGACCGCGACGTAGACCACGAGCCGCCCGAAGATCAACCGCCAGGCCAGCAGCGCGAACACGACGCCGATGGTCCCTCCCCGCCAGCCACGTCAGCCCGACGAGTCGGTCCTTCAGTCCCGCGCCTGGACCTGCCAGACCGTGTTGTACGCGTAGGCGACCGCGCCGGCGAGGCCGAGACCGGCCCAGAGCAGACCGGCGAGGCCGACGACGCTGGCCACGCGGCGGCTGCGCTCGGCGGCGCCGACGGCATCGGTGATGGTGTCGGCGGCCCGCCCGGTCAGGCCGAGGTTCTCGACGATCCGCTCGGGGAGGTCGTCGGACCCGGCCGAGAGGAACCCGATCACCGCGATCCCCATCAACGGGCCTCGAAGTGATCGGCGATGCCGTCAATTCCGTCCCGACTAGACATTCGGCAGTGACCACGCCGGCCTGGGTGCTCCTCGTAGCCGCGGGCGCGCTCGCGGTGGGGGACTGGGTGGCGGTGGGCCGGGGCGCCCGCCGGGCGGAGTACGTGTGCAAGCCGGGGACGCTCGCCCTCCTGGCCGGGGTGGCGCTCACGCTGGACCCCGCTCACGGCGACATGCGGGCGTGGTTCGTGGCCGCGCTGGTGCTGTCGCTCGCCGGCGACGTCTTCCTGATGCTCCCGCAGGATCGCTTCGTGCCCGGTCTGGCCGCCTTTCTGCTCGGCCACGTCGCCTACGTGGTCGGCCTCAACCTCCACGGCGGCTCGGCCGGCGCGCTCGCGCTGGCGGCGATCCCGGTCGTGGTCGTGGCCGCCGTCCTCGCCATCCGCATCCTGCGGGCGGTGCTCACGAGTGGGCACCGGGAGCTGGTCGGGCCATTGGTCGCTTACATGCTCGTGATCTCGGCCATGGTCACCAGCGCACTCGCCGGCGGCAACGTGTCGGCCGCGGTCGGAGCCACGCTCTTCTTCGCCTCCGACGCCCTCATCGCCGAGACCCGCTTCGTGAAGCCGCACCGCGGCGCCCGGGTCGTGATCATGGTTACCTACCACCTGGGCCAGGCCGGGCTCGTCCTCTCTCTTCTCGACTGACGGAGGTTTACTCGTGCGCCGATCGATCGACGACGCCCTCGACGACCACCCCGCCGACGACGACGAGCGCCCGCCGGTGTCGTGGGCGGTGGCGTTGTCGGACGACTGCGACGCCTGCGGAATGGGCGAGCTGCGGGTCGTGCTGACGATGGAGGAGTCGGGCCGGGCCGGCTACGGGATCGTCGCCCACCTCGGCCCCGGCACCGCCCGCCGCCTGCGGGGCGCGATCGGCGACGCCCTGCGCGAGATCGGGGAGGATCCGGGCTGAACCGAGGGTGTCTAGAGCATCAGCGGCGCGCCCACCGGCTCGGGTGAGTGCTCGACGCGTGCCCGGTGCTCCGCGACCTGGTCGACCGAGATCATCGCGACCCGGTGGTCGTCGGCGAATTGGGTGAGGTACGGGAGACGTGCCGGCGAGCCGTCCTCGTGCAGCACCTCGCAGATCACCGCGGCCGGGGGAAGGCCCGCGAGCCGGGCGAGGTCGACCGCAGCTTCGGTGTGGCCGCGCCGCTCGAGCACGCCGCCGGGCCGGGCCCGCAGCGGGAACACGTGGCCGGGGCGGACGAACTCGGCCGGCTCGCTCATCGGGTCGAGCAGCTTGCGGATCGTGACGGCCCGGTCGGCGGCACCGATGCCGCTGCCGGCGGAGCGGTGGTCGATCGAGACCGAGAACGCGGTGTCGCACCCGGCGTGCTCGGGCGGGACCATCGGCCCGATGTCGAGCTCGTCGAGGCGGGTCGCGTCGCACGGCAGGCACACGAGCCCGCGGGCCCAGCGCAGCATGAAGTTCACCGATTCGGGCGTCACCCAGCTCGCGGCCATCGTGAGGTCACCCTCGTTCTCGCGGTCCTCGTCGTCGACGACGAGGACCATCTCGCCGCGGCGGATGCGCTTGAGGGCTTCGTCGATGGTGGCGAGCGTCGTCACGGACATCCTCCGATGGGGTGGTCAGTTCGATGCGGGGAGCGTCACGACCATCCGGCAGCCGTGCGGGGCGCGGCGCTCGGGACGGATCTCGCCGCCGTGCAGGTCGACGATCCATTGGGCGATGGCGAGACCGAGGCCGGCGCCGCCGTCACCCGAGGCGCGCGCGGTGTCCGCGCGGTAGAAGCGCTCGAAGATGCGGGTGCGTTCGGTGTCGGAGATGCCGGGCCCCTCGTCGAGCACCTCGATGGTCACGCCGAGCGGGTCAGCGGAGCGGCGGGCGCGTACTTCGACCCGACCGCCCCGGGGGGTGTAGCGCACCGCGTTCTCGAGCAGGTTGGCGACGACCTGGTGGACGCGCTCGGGGTCGCCGTCCGCGGTCAGGCCGGGCGTCTCGACCACGACCGACACGTCGACGCCGGGAGCGTGCAGCTGCTGCTCGCGTACCGCGTGCTCCAGGACGGGTTCGACGTCGAAGGGTGCGCGCGCCAGCGGCACCGCGCCCGACTCCAGCCGGGAGAGATCGAGCAGCTGCGTGACCAGGCGGCCCAGCCGCTCGACCTGGGCGAGCATCGTGCGCAGGGTCGCGGGATCGGGCGGCTCGACCTCGTCGACGAGGTTCTCGAGCGCGGCCTGGAGGGCGGTGATGGGGGTGCGGAGCTCGTGGGAGACGTTGGCGACGATGTCGCGGCGGAGCCGGTCGGTCTCGGCCAGCTCTCCCGCCATCTTGTTGAAGGCACGGGCCAGGGAGCCGACCTCGTCGCGGGACGTCGCCGTGACCCGACGCTCGTAGTCGCCCTTGGCCATCGCCCGGGCGGCGTCGGACATCTCGCGCAGCGGTGACGTCATGCCCCGGGCGAGGAAGCGCACGATGCCCAGGGCGATGATCGCGGCGATGATCCCGCTCACCGAGGGCCACAGGCCGAGGTGGATGCCGGACCAGAACACGAACACGGTCACGCCCACCGCGGCGAAGATGACGACGCCGAGTTTGATCTTGATCGACGGGACAGTGTCGAGCGGACGGCGCGGATCGCGAGCCGTCATGAGGCGCGGTCTCCGCTGTCGGCGGCCACGGACGTGTCGCGGGCGGCGTAGCCGACACCGTGCACGGTGCGGACGATCTCGTCGCCGAGCTTGCGGCGGAGGGCGCGCACGTGCGAGTCGACGGTGCGCGCGCCCGAGCCATCGCTGTACCCCCAGACCTGGTCGAGGAGCTGCGACCGGGTGAAGACCTGTCCGGGGTGGCCGGCGAGGTGGGCAAGGAGATCGAACTCGGTCGGGGTGAGGTGGACGGTGTCGTTCCCTCGCTGCACCCGGCGGCTGGTCGTGTCGAGCTGGACGTCGTCGACCCGCAGGACGCCGCCGGTCCCGGCCGCCGCCCGGTCGACCCGCCGCAGCAGCGCGTGCACGCGGGCGACGAGCTCGCGGGAGCTGAACGGCTTGGTGAGGTAGTCGTCGGCGCCGACGGCGAGGCCGACGACCTTGTCGGTCTCGGAATCACGGGCCGTGAGCATGAGCACCGGCACCGGTCGGTCGTGCTGGATGCGGCGGCACACCTCCAGGCCGTCGAGGCCGGGCAGCATGAGGTCGAGCACCACGAGGTCGGGCCGGGCTCGCTCGCACGTCTCGACGCCGGCGGGGCCGTCGGCCGCGATCTCGACCGCGAAGCCCTCGCTGCGCAGGCGGGCGGCCACAGCCGAGGCGATGGGGGCCTCGTCCTCGATCACGACGATCGTGCGCGCGGGGGCCGGGGCGGCACCGGGATGCATATCGCCAGGATAAGGACCCCGTCTGCGGGAGTCCCGCCGGAGATGTGCGGATTCGGTGCAGATCGCCCGGTCGGGCTACTCCGGGAACGGGATGAGGGCGTCGGGCTCGGCGGCGAGCTCGACCGGGTCGCCGACCGACGGGACGTCGTCCCCCCGGACCGCGACTTCGAGGAGCGCGGCGTCGGCGACCTTCACCCGCACGAGGAAATGGTCACGGCGGAACGTCCGGCCGGTGACGACGCCCGCGACCGGCCCGTCCGGCACCTGCCCGCTCGAGAGAAGAAGCCGGAGGTCGTCGGGGCGTACCGCGACCCGCGCCGGGCCGAACACGTCGGTCACGTTGTAACCGAGGAAGCGGGCCACGAACTCGGTGGCGGGCCGCCGCCACACGTCCTCGGGGGCGCCGACCTGCTCGATGCGACCGTCTCGCATCACCGCCACGCGGTCGGCGACCGCGAACGCCTCGTCCTGGTCGTGGGTGATGAACAGCGCGGTCACACCGAGCCGTACGAAGAGGTCGCGCAGCTCGAGGACGAGCCGGTCGCGCAGCCCCCGGTCGAGCGACCCGAGGGGCTCGTCCAGCATGAGCAGCCGGGGGGCGGGCGCGAGGGCGCGGGCCAGCGC